>CACZRH010000126.1 GCA_902783455.1 uncultured Lachnospiraceae bacterium
CCCAATACATTATAGTTTTTTGCTATACCCCATAAGAAGAAATACCTTCTCTAAAAAGGACAGTCTAACGGCTGTTCTTTTTACTTGCATGGCTTTGCCATGCAAGTAAATAAAAAATGCGCACTCGCACGTTTGGAATATTGCAGCTGCGCTGCACGTGCTCGGCGCACGCTCTCGGTTCGCTTCGCTCGCTCGAGCGATTTAAATATGGTCTATTTCCTTGAATATTTACCCCAAGTAATGTAGAATAAATACTGTGTGAGCACTATTTGTAGTACGGAGGTTTTCTCTTTGAATATTGCCCAGAGTATAGAAATTGAAAAGAGAATGCATTATATCGCCAGCATGCGCCCAATCCTGAACAAGCGCGCGCTGTTTTCCGATACCTCCTCATCCTTTGTGACGCCGACGGAGCCGGAGGCGGGGGAACCGCTGAAGATTCGTTTCCGTACCGGAAAGAACAATGTCGATTTGGTGAATCTGATGGTCAAGGGCGAAGCCATCACGATGAAAAAAAACAACAGTGATGAATATTTCGATTTTTACGAGTGCGAAATCACGATGCCGGAAGAGACTTTGGAATATTATTTCGAGGTCAAGGTTGGCAAAATCTGCTTTTTCTATAATGCCAGAGGCATTACGAAGGAACTGCAGGATTATTATATGTTCCGGATTATTCCCGGTTTCCATACCCCGAAATGGGCGAAGGGAGCCGTCATGTATCAGATCTATGTGGACCGTTTCTACAACGGAGATCCCACGAACGATGTCGAATCCCATGAGTATATGTATTTAGGCGACTATTCCGAGCATGTCAGTGACTGGAATAAATATCCGGCGCAAATGGGTGTACGGGAATTTTATGGTGGTGATTTGCAGGGTGTTTTGGATAAAATGGATTATCTGCAGGATTTGGGCATCGATGTCATCTATTTTAACCCGTTATTCGTATCTCCTTCGAACCATAAATACGATATTCAGGATTATGACTATATCGATCCCCATATCGGAAAAATCGTCGACGATGAGGGCGAACTGCTTCGGGACGATCAGCGGGAAAACCGCTTTGCCACGAAATACATCAATCGTGTGGCAAATAAGGCGAATCTGGATGCATCCAACGAATTATTCGCAGAGCTTGTAGAAGAGGCACACCGCAGAGGAATCCGCGTGATTTTAGACGGTGTATTTAATCACTGCGGATCCTTTAATAAATGGCTCGATAAGGAGCGAATTTACGAGAATCAGGAAGGCTATGAAAAGGGTGCTTATGTATCGAAGGAGAGCCCCTATCATGATTATTTCCGTTTCTATCACGACGAATGGCCCTATAACCATACCTACGACGGCTGGTGGGGTCATGATACTCTGCCGAAGTTAAATTATGAGGGCAGCAGGGAGCTTTACGATTATATCCTGTATATCGGTAAAAAATGGGTAAGCCCGCCGTATAACGCGGACGGATGGCGTTTGGACGTGGCGGCGGACCTGGGTCACTCCCCGGAATTTAATCATCAGTTCTGGAAGGACTTCCGTAAAGCGGTTAAGGAGGCAAATCCGAATGCAATTATCCTTGCGGAGCATTACGGAACACCGAGGGAATGGCTGAAAGGTGACGAATGGGATTCGGTCATGAACTACGATGCGTTTATGGAGCCCGTAACCTGGTTCTTAACCGGTATGCAGAAGCACAGTGACGACTACAGGGAGGATTTACTCGGCAATGCGGGATCGTTCTGGGGTGCGATGGAACACCACGGCACGAATTTTACCTTCCCGTCCCTTATGGTGGCCATGAATGAACTGAGTAATCACGATCACTCCAGATTTTTAACCAGAACCAATCATAAGGTCGGCAGAATGCATACACTCGGCTGCCATGCAGCAGAAGAAGGTATCAATAAAGCGGTTCTCCGCGAGGCGGTTGTCATGCAGATGACCTGGCCCGGTGCACCGACTATTTATTACGGCGATGAGGCGGGTGTCTGTGGTTTCACGGATCCCGACAACCGGAGAACCTATCCCTGGGGAAATGAGGACCATGAATTAATCCGTTTCCACAAGGAAATGATCCGGATTCACAAGGAACACCGCGAGCTTCGGACCGGTTCGCTTTTGAATCTGGGTTCCGACTACAATTTTGTTGCATACGGACGGTTTAAACTCGGTCACCAGACTGTGGTTTTGGTAAATAATAATCATTATGACTGCGACCGCAGAGTCAGCGTCTGGGAGCTTGGAATACATAAAAACTGCACCATGACGCAGGTGATGATGACATTTGATTCCGGATTTACGACGGAACCGGTGGAAGTACCCGTGGAAAAGGGCTATATAAGCGTTCATATGCCGCCGTTTTCCGCCATGGTAATCTGCGGAACCGACAAATTAACCTGTGAGAATGTGGACAGCCCGTACGCACTCGGTGTACCCGATATGGATATTCCGGAGGATGCATTCACGATGAGGTTCTTATCCGACAAGGCGGTTCGGGACAAGAGCTTCACGGATATGAAGATTCGCGAAAGAAAGAAGAAAAAAGAGAAGGAATTTAAGCAGATTAAGGATAAAATTCTGAAGGCAGAGTTTACAAAGAAAGATACGGGGGATGAGGGATGATAGCAAAACAGGTGATCCAGACCTGTCTGGACGATTTAAAAGAGCTGACTAAAGTGGAATTTGCCGTCATTGATACGCAGGGAATCGTGCTGGCCGGAAATTTTGAAAAAGAAAATCCGGATATTGAAATGATGAAAAACTTCTTTGATTCCCCGGCGGACAGCCAGATCATCGGCGGGAATTATCTGTTCAAGGTAAAGGAAGAGAACGAGCCGACCTATGTTTTGATATCCCACGGAAGTCAGTCTGAAGGCTACGTGATGGGAAAAATCGCCGTCAATCACCTAGAGCAGCTTTTAGTGGCTTATAGGGAGCAGTTCGATCATACGAATTTTATCCAGAATCTGTTGCTTGATAATCTGTTGCTGGTGGATATTTATAATCAGGCCAAGAAGCTCGGCATCCCGCAGAAAGCCAGAAGAGTGGTTTTCATGATTGAGGTTTCCGCGGAGCAGGGCAATGAAGCACTTCACGCGATTAAAACCGCATTTTCCGAAAAAATGGATGACTACGCACTTGCCGTAGAGGAAAACGGTGTCATCCTGGTGCATACACTTGAAGAGGATGAGAATCCGGAGGATATGCAGAACATTGCCGGAATGCTGGAAGATTTGATGAATACGGAAGTCATGTTAAAAGCCCGCGTTTCCTACGGAACCGTGGTGGAAGAGCTTCGCGAGCTTTCGAAATCCTATAAGGAAGCCAGAATGGCACTTGATGTCGGCAAGATTTTTTATGGCGAGCAGAGAATCCATTCCTACGATTCGCTCGGAATCGGCCGTCTGATTTACCAGCTTCCCGCAAATCTTTGCAAGCTCTTTATCGAGGAGATTTACGGAGAAAGCCTTCCGAAGGAAGTGGATGAGGAAATTCTGCATACCGCATCGGTATTTCTGGACAACAACTTAAATGTTTCCGAGACCGCGCGTCAGCTTTATATCCACAGAAATACGCTGGTTTACCGGATTGAAAAATTAAAAACCGCCACCGGTCTTGATGTTCGTCTCTTTGACGATGCGCTGACGTTCAAGATTGCAACGATGGTTTCGAGCTATATTCAGTATATTGAAAAGCAGTAAAGTTTAACGCAGGCTGTCCGAAAACAGCCGTAAACAGTTTATAAACGGAAAAATTAAAGAAGGATAAAACCGGGTAGAATAAAATGGAAATTCACGGATTTAACAAAACCACACTGCTGGATTATCCGGAGCATGTGGCATGTACGGTTTTTACGGGGCATTGCAATATGCGATGCCCGTTTTGTCATAACGGCGATCTGGTACTGATGCCGGGATCCCAGCCGACGGTAGCCGAGGAGGAATTTTTCGCATTTTTAAACAAGCGGAAAAATGTCCTGGAAGGGGTTGCCATTACGGGCGGAGAGCCGACACTGCAAAAGGATCTTCCGGATTTTATCGCCCGGATCAAAGAGTTTGGGCTTTTGGTCAAGCTTGATTCCAACGGTATGAAACCGGAGGTACTTCGGAATTTAATTGAAGCAGGTTTGGTAGATTACCTGGCGATGGACATTAAGTCGGACAGGGCGCATTACGGTGAATGCGTGGGCATTCCGGAGCTTGATTTGGGACCGGTGGAAGAAAGCGTTGCACTTCTTATGGAAAATAAGGTGCCGTACGAATTTCGGACCACGGTCATTAAGCAGCTGCACAATCGGGAGATTTTCGAAGGAATTGCGGACTGGATTGGGGGATGCGAAAAATACTTCCTGCAGTCTTACGTAAATTCCCACCGGATTTTAAAGGATTTTCTGCCGGAGGAAGAGAAAGCGAAATATCCTGAGGAGTTTGAAGCATACACACCGGAAGAGATGAAAGCGTTTGAAAAGCTTTTGACGGACCGGGGGATGAAGAGTGTACATGTAAGAGGAATTGCAGAGTAGGAGTCTACACTTCATATC
>CACZRH010000127.1 GCA_902783455.1 uncultured Lachnospiraceae bacterium
AGTCCCGAACGGTGCTCTCTTTTGATAATTGCACGTTCCCGGCAGATACTCTGAATGGAATTGAAAAATCCGTTCCATACGCAGATACAAGCCAGCGCAAAAGCTCCTAAAACCGTACCTTCCATGGTTTTAAAAAGGTTCTTTCCGACTGCAAAACAAACCAGTCCCGCGATAATCGCCGACATCGGAAGCACCTTCCAGTCATTCTGAAAAATGAACATTCTGAAAAACTTTCCCAGATAAATAAAGGTTTGTGATACGTGACCGATATGACCCTCTTTTTTAATTTTCATCTCACTCATCGTATTCACCCTACCTTTTCCTGCATATAATCTGCATATTTTTCAACATATTCATCGGCTTTTCCTTCGCCTCCCTCTTCCTTCTGATTGATGGAAAGGAGAATATCTTCCATGGAGTCTTTTCCGAAGAACTCATATGCCTCATTCACAGGACCGTACCATGCAAGACGCCCGGTTCGTCCGGCATCCTTGGCAAGCACAATGACATCATCGAATAAATCGATAACCCTGTCCGGTGTATGTGTAATTACAATTACTATTTTTCCTTCATCGGCAATTGCACGAAGCTTTTCAAAAAGCCCTCTTGCAACCACGCCGTCCAGACCGGAGTCCGGCTCATCCAGAATAAAGAGAGACGGATCGGAAATATATTCCATTGCAATGGAAAGTCTCTTTCTCTGACCGCCCGAAAGCTTATCCACAAGACTTGTTTCAATCGCCTGCAGACCGAATTCGTTTAATACCTCTTCAATCCGTTCCTTCTTTTCTTTTTTCTCAACACCGGTCGGAAGACGAAGCGAAGCCGCATCGGAAAGGGTCAGCTTCACGGTGTCGGTTCCGCGCATTAAATCCTGCTGCGGTACGAAACCGATGTCAAACATCATTCTGGAGTATTCCGTATAAATATTTCTGCCGTTTAAAAGAATCTTCGCATCCGCTTTTTCATATCCCGTTACGGCATTGACAAATGTCGTCTTTCCGGCACCGGAACCACCGAGCAAAAGCACCATGTGTCCTTTCGGAATGTTCATATGAATATCCTTAAGAAGCGTTTTCTTTTTGAAGAAATCCTTTGCGGTTCTCTCCTTAATATTAACGGACAGACCTTCCTCTTCCGCTTTTACTTCACCGCCGAAAACCTTTGCCCCTTCCGGATTATTAATGTCCAGTTCTTTTACAGGCTGGAATTTCTTTGAAAATCCCCAGATGATTACCGTAATTCCTTCAAAGAGAACGAATAAAATCGACCACTTTTTACTGCGCCCGAATACTTCCGTCAGCCCCGTGTAAATTCTGATTTGATAAACAACCTTGCCGATGATAAATGCCAGATAGGGAATCGTGAGGAAAACAATCAGATACTGATAATCGCTTAAAAAAGAAAAGACAATGCGAATAATCACCTGCATTCCGCCGAAAAAAGCATAAACCCTTCCGTCATTTTCCCTGTCCGAGCATCGGCTGATCTGATACTCTCTTGCAAAGGGAATAAATGCCCAGAACAACTTGATTCCGCATTTTTTCATAATCATCATATATCCTAAGGAAACCAGTAAATCAAATAAAAGCGTTCCCGCGCTGAGTTGCATAACTCCATCCTCCTTATATTTCCACACCCGCAAACTGCGAATAGTAAAGTTCCCTGTAAAATCCGCCCCTATCCAGCAGCTCGTCATGACTTCCCTGCTCAACAATGTGACCGTCTTTCATAACCAATATAATATCAGCGTTCCGAATCGTTGACAAGCGATGTGCCACGATAAATGTGGTCCGCCCCTCCATCATCTTCTCAAACGCATTCTGGATTTTGAGTTCGGTTCTGGTATCTATCGAAGAGGTTGCCTCATCCAAAATCAACATCGGCGGCAAGGTTAACATAACTCTGGTGATGCAAAGCAGCTGCTTCTGCCCCTGACTTAAGGAAGAATCATCAATTTCGGTATTAAGCCCCTGCGGGAGACGTTTGATAAAGCTCCAGCTGTGCGCTTCTTTTGCGGCTTTAATAATATCTTCCTCCTTCGCATCCGGCATACCGAATGCAATGTTTTCCCGCACCGTGGCTTTTTTCAGCCAGGTTTCCTGAAGCACCATGCCGTAGCTTTCACGCAGGGATTTTCTCGTAACATCATAAATTCCCGTCCCGTCAATCATAATGCAGCCTTTATCCACGTCATAGAAACGCATTAAAAGATTGATTAAGGTTGTCTTTCCGCAGCCGGTCGGTCCCACGATTGCAACATGCGTCCCTTCCTTTATATGCAGATTAAAATCTTCAATCAACGGTTTTTCCTTCGTATAGGAGAAAAATACCCGCTCTAAGTCTGTATTTCCCGCAACATCTGCCAGTATCTGATTATTCTCCGCAACCTGATCGGGTTCCTCCAAAAGTTCAAATACCCTTGCCGCACAGGATAATGCATTCTGAAGCTCCGTAATGACACTCGAAATATCCGTAAAAGGCTTCATATACTGATTTGCATATGCTAAAAGCAGCGACAGTCCGCCGACTGTCAGTTTTCCGTTAAGAATCATATAGGCACCCATCAGTGCCACGCATGCATATATAACGGAATTGACGGCTCTTGTGGAGGGATTTGTCAAAGACGAATAAAATACCGCTTTTTCCGCCGCCTGACGAAGACGCTCATTATTCTCCGAAAAGCGTTCCTTCGCCCGGTTTTCATAGCCGAATGCATGCACGATTCCGGCTCCGCCAACCATCTCTTCCACCAACGCGGTCTGTTCAGCACGGATTTCATTCTGCGCTTTGAACATCTTATAGGTACCGGTTGCGATAAACTTCGAAACGAAAAAGGAAAGCGGCGTCAAAAGAATTACAAGCAGTGTAATCCATGGATTCATTTTCAGCATGATAATCAGCGTTACGATAATTGTTACCACACCGGAAAAGAGCTGCGTAAATCCAAGCAAAAGTCCGTCCGAGAGCTGATCCGTATCCGTAATGATGCGGCTTACGACATCTCCGACCCCTTTTCTGTCCAGATAAGAAAGCGGAAGCAGCTGGATTTTGCGGATGGCCTTCGCGCGGATATTTTTCACGATACCGTAGGTCAAACGGTTATTGGCAAGTCCCATTACATATGTGGATACGCCCGCAATTGCAATAAAAATCAAAAGCAGATGCACCTCATTATGAATCCCTTCAAAATTCACATTTCCCTTTTCCACGGCATAATCGATGCAATGTCCGTAGAGCACCGGGATATATAACTGCAAAACAACCGTAACAACCGACAGAAGAAGGCTTAACAATAAAAGCAGTTTGTATCGTCCAAGGAACTTCAGAAGTTTTGAAATTGCAGAGGGGGATTTTGATTTGCTCATGCGCTCTCCTCCCCGTTATCCTTTGTCTGGGAATCATAAATTTCCCGATATACATCGCAGTCTTTTAATAATTCTTCATGCGTTCCGCTTCCGACAATCTGCCCATCATCCAAAACAAGGATTAAATCCGCATTCTGAATGCTCGAAGTACGCTGTGATACGATGAAAGTGGTCATTTCCCCGTCCAGGGATTTTAATGCCCGGCGAAGCTTTAAATCCGTGGCATAGTCAAGCGCTGAGGAAGAATCGTCCAAAATTAAAATCCGTGGATTTTTTACAAGCGCTCTGGCAATTGTTAAGCGCTGCTTCTGTCCGCCGGAAAAATTCTTTCCGCCCTGCTCCACGATTTCATCCAGCTTTCCTTCCTTTTTTTCAACGATTTCCGAGGACTGTGAAATTTCAAGAGCCCTTGCAATCTCTTCCTCTGTTGCATTTTCATTGCCCCATTTTAAATTATCGCGAATACTGCCCGCAAATAAAACCGCCTTTTGCGGAACCACACCGATATTTTGAATCAGTTCCCCCTGCGCGTATTCTTTTACATCTCTTCCGAAAACCTCAACAGACCCTTTCGTTGCATCATAAAAACGTGGAATCAGATTCACCAAAGTGGATTTACCGGAGCCTGTTCCGCCGATAATTCCAATGGTTTCACCCGCATGAATCACGAAATTCAAATCGGTTAAGGCATCTTCTTTGGAACCGGCATAGGAAAAGCTTACATGATCAAATAAAACGGCAATCTCCGAATCCGTATACGGATTTGAATCCGCTTCTTCGGATGCTTCTTCTTTGTCGGGATATGCCATTCCCGGCTCTTCCTTTAATACCGCGGAAACTCTCTCTCCACAAGCTAATGCCTTATTGATTGTGATAATTAAGGATGCCAGCTTTACTAACTCCACGATCATCTGCGCCATGTAATTATACAAAGCCAGCAAATCGCCCTGCTCCATTTCTCCCGTATACACGCTGTCTCCGGCATGTAAAAACAAAATACAGGTTGCGATATTAATCAGTACATAGGTGGCGGGATTTAAAAGTGCGGAAATCCTTCCGACAAAAAGATTCATCTTCGTAAAGGCATCATTTTTATTGTCAAATTCCTTTACTTCCTCTTCTTCTTTACAGAATGCCCGGATTACGCGCACACCGGTCAGATTCTCTCTGGTCGTCAAAAGCACACCGTCCAGTAAGGACTGCACTTTTTTATAAAGAGGAATCGTAATCCACATAATAGCCGATACGACACCTGCTAATACAGGAATACTGATAACAAAAATAAGTGCCGCTTTGACATTAATGGTAAAAGCCATAATCATGGCACCAAAAACTATAAACGGACTTCGAAGCAGGAGTCTTAGCACCATATTTACGCCGTTTTGCAACTGCGCCACATCCCCCGTAATTCTGGTAATCAGTGTCTCCGTTCCGATTTTATCGAGCTTTTCAAAGGAAAAATTCTGAATATGGGAAAATAAATCCCGTCGAAGTGCTGCCGCAAAGCCAACGCTTGCACGTGCGGCAAAAAACTGAGCCGTAATTGAAAATCCGAGTCCGGCTACGGCTAACAGAATCAGAAATGCAAAGCGAATGATAATATACTGCCTGTTTCCTGTTTTTACACCGGTATTTACGATATCCGCAATGACTAACGGCACAATCAAATCAAGAAGCGCCTCCACTAATTTAAATGCAGGCGCTAAGATACTTTCTTTTGTATACGGTTTTAAATATTTCAGTAAACCCTTCAATTTCCTTCCTCTATTCCGCTTCGCCGATGCCTTCCGCAATTCCCAGGCAGAGAATTCCGACGATAACTGCTATGACACAGGCATATTGGGCGGCCTTTAATTTTTCCTTCAGGAAAATCCGGGACAAAATCACGGACACGATACAATACGATGCAACCATCGGTGCCGCAAGCACGGGCTTTCTCGCCATGGCAAATACATAAAAAATCTGACCGAACTCTTCAAAGCAGGCAGCAACACCCTTATTCAGAATTTCTTTTTTGGCAAACGGATTGTACGGTTTCTTCGTACGGATTAACAGATAAATCCAGGAAACGATTCCCGCAAGTAAAAACGTCAATCCGTAAAGAATCAGGACATCAATTTCACCTAATCCAAGTCCCGTTTCCTCATCCAGAATGATGCCGTCCGCCGCAGTTCCGACGGTATCAAAGAAACAGTAAAGAATCGGAAACAAAAGTGCCAGCGCACCAAAGCGATATTTCCGGTTTTTCTTTTTTTCTTCTGCGCTCCCGGCAAGTTCATCCGCTTCTTTTCTGGACAGATAATTTTCTACGATCGCAAGCGCAACAACACCTGCAACAATAACCACTGTTCCGATAATATTCAGAACGGAAAAATCTCCGAGGTCATCGTTGACGGTTCCCGTGATGGCAAAAAATACCAGCATGGCAATCATCGAAAAAGCACCGGATGCATTCTGAACCGGAGATACTATGGATACTTCCAGATAACGAAGTCCCGCATAGCCGATTACCATGGAAATGATGTATGCCAAAGAAGCCGGCGTATATTTCACGGCATTTACAAGAAGGCTTCCGATTGAAAATCCCGTTTCGGAAAATGGCAGCAATGCAAGCGCAACCACGCCCATCACCAGTCCTACCCAGACGGCGATTTTTAAGTGGGAATACCGATCATCACTGTCGGTACCCTTTTTATAAAACAAATCCGCAAAACCCCATCCGAGCAGACAGATTAGCGCGTATACAAACCAACTCATTTCCTTACTGCCTCCACTTTAATTGTATTCGTATTTCCACTACCTCCGTGAATCTGGCCACCGGTCATGACCACATTGTCACCTGCTGTAAGAGACAGTAAATTCTTCGCCTGATTTAAATTCTGATAAAACATTACATCAATGGAATTGTATTCTTCACATAAAACCGGAGTAATACCCCAGCTTAAATTAAGTTGTCGCCAAACCTTTAAATCCGTTGTGGTACCTAAGATATCGCAAGGACAGCGGAAACGGCTGACCATACGGGCTGTAACGCCGGAAACGGAATTCACCACAATGCATTTCGCATTTACATCGATTGCCATCGCGCAGGTCGCATGGGAAATTGAATCGAGCGTGGAATGAATCTTGAAATCCGTGTTGAGAAAACGTTTCTTATAATCGATATGCTTTTCGGTATATTCCGCGATTTCCGCCATGTTGCGTACTGCATCCACAGGATGTTTTCCTGCTGCCGTCTCACCGGAAAGCATTACAGCGCTTGAACCGTCATACACCGCATTCGCAACATCGCTGATTTCCGCTCTCGTCGGCCTGGGATTTACAATCATGCTCTCTAACATTTCCGTTGCGGTAATAACGCGCTTTCCGAGCATTCTGCATTTCTGAATTAAGAATTTCTGAATGGCCGGAACCTCCACAAACGGAATTTCTACACCGAGATCTCCTCGGGCAACCATGATACCGTCTGCTATTTCACAGATTTCCTCGATATTGTCAACTCCGGCACGATTTTCGATTTTTGCGATGATATTAATCTTCTCTCCACCGTTTTCATCAAGGAGAGTACGTAAATCTTCAACATCCTGTTTTGTGGATACGAAGGATGCTGCAACAAAATCCACATCATTTTCAATTCCGAATAAAATATCCGCTCTGTCCTGTTCAGAAATATAATCTGCTTTCATAACCTTATTCGGGAAATTCATGCTCTTTCTGTCGGACAAAACACCGCCCGAAAGCACTTTGCAGACTGCATTGCATCCTTCAATCGAGGTCACCTCACAGATTACCAGACCGTTATTGACTAAAATCTTATCCCCAACGCTTAATTCCTCGCAGAGATGGCTGTAATTGACCGAAACCCTCGTCTCATCTCCCTCCACATCTTCCGTGGTAAACGTAAAAGTTGCGCCCTCTTCCAACGTAACCTTATGATCCTTAAATGTTTTAATCCGATACTCCGGTCCCTTGGTATCGAGCATAATCGCAATCGGAAGATTTAACTCCTCACGCACTTTTTTTACGAGTGCAATTTTTGAAAGATGCTCTTCATGTGTTCCGTGTGAAAAATTCAGACGTGCCACGTTCATACCTGCTTCGCACATTTTTTTCAATGTTTCTTCGTTTTCGCAGGCCGGTCCGATTGTGCAGATAATTTTTGTTTTTCTCATAATCATTCTCCGATTCAAAAAAAAATAACTTTAGAAATTTTACCACAAATCGGTACTTTTCGCAATTGTGGAAAGCTTTGAAAATTGCTATAATAGAAACGATATTATTGAAATAAAATGGTATTTGATAATTAATTTGCGGAGAAAAAATGGCAGAGAATTCATACGAATCCTTACAGGAAATCGTTGAACATGAGAATAAGGACTATCCGGTCGGCGTCTATTATGTAGAGCCGGGTGAGATGTTTATGGAACATGTCCGCTGGCACTGGCATACGGAAATTGAAATCGATTTAGTCAGAGAAGGCTGTGCGCAGTATCGTATCGGCGAAAACACCTATATAGTCCGTCAGGGACAGGCTGTATTTATCAACCGCAATATCATGCATTCCATCGAATCGGAAAGCGATGATAAATGTGTGATTATGTCTTTGATTTTTTCTCCTTCCTTTTTATTTCCGGAGAATCAGTCTTCCGTTTCCAACAACTATATGAAACCCGTTTTGGAAGACCCTACTTTTCGCTTTCATCTCTTTAATCCGAGGGAACGCTGGGATCGAAGCGTTATTTCCTATCTTGAGGATATTTTCTATGCCAACCTTCAAAAGGAATTCGGCTATGAACTGCAGACCAAGAGCCTGCTTTGCCAGGTCTGGCTTTTGTTTTTATCCAAAACGAGTATGACAACGGAAAAAGCAAAGAATGATGCTCCGACCAAATCCATGACGGCTGATGAAATGCGTATCAAGGATGCCATCCTTTTTATCGAGCAGAATTACCAGGATCAGATTACCTTAGAAGATATCTCCAATTCCATTCACGTTTCCAAGAGCGAATGCTGCCGCTGCTTTAACCGCGCCGTCAATATGACACCGTTTGAATACCTGATGCATTATCGCATTTTAAAAGCCGCGGACATCATTCAGAAGAATTTAAAAAATCCGGTCCCGATTTCAGAACTGGCCATCAGTGTCGGCTTCAACAATACCAGTTATTTTAATAAGCGTTTCCGCGAATACTTCGGCTGTACTCCGACCCAGTACCGCAAAAACGCCAAGACCGAGCACCGCGACAGCCTCGGAACCTTCGGATTATCTTTATCACATATTTAAACTTTAACACCTATTTAAGCCTTTGCATGCCATCCGGTCTTAATAGCCGCTTTCATTCATCTTAACGAGTTTCGCGGCCTGATCGGCAGCAATGCAGGCATCAATGATTTCCTGGATATCCCCGTTCATGATTTTATCAAGCTTATAAAGCGTCAGACCGATTCTATGATCCGTCACACGTCCCTGCGGAAAA
>CACZRH010000128.1 GCA_902783455.1 uncultured Lachnospiraceae bacterium
CAATCATACCGGCATCGTAATTTCCGGTTTTGGTATCAATCGGGAACATACCGGATGCATCCCCGACGCCGAGTACCTTTTCACCGGTCAGTTTCCGATGAACAAATCCGGCAAGCGTTGTAAAGAAATCAATCTTAGGCACATGCTCTTCCTTATTCAGCATTGCCTGATAGAGATGCGCGATACTCCATCTCTGGGGAATGTTATAATTGAATTCCTTTGTAAGCTTTTCTGCAGCTTCTGCGGTAATGGTATTTCTCCAGGTTCTGAACGGAACCAAAAGATTTCCCTCTTGATCAAAAGCAAGATAACCGTGCATCATGGCGGAAATTCCGATTGCCGCAAATTTTTTCACCGTAATGCCGTATTTTTCCGAAATATCCTTAGCCAGATCGGTATAGCAAGCCTTCAGTCCGGCAAATATTTCTTTTTCGGAATACGTCCAGATTCCGTCCTTTAAGCTGTTCTCCCAGCCGAAGCCGCCCATTGCCAGAACCTCACCCGCTTCATCACAGACAACCGCTTTGATTCTGGTGGAACCGAACTCGATTCCAAGATATGCTTTTCCGCTTTCAATGATGTCTTTCGCTGCCATTTTATCTCCTTCCTTTTAAGGCTTTTGCATAAAAATATGCAGATTATTACTACATCTGCATATTTTTATGTGAATACCCTTTCAGTCAATTTGTTTTATGCTTTTTCTTCTTTGTTCTCTTTTCCTTTTGAATCTTTTTTCTTCTTGGATCTTATGCTCAGAATTATACTCTGCAGAAGGATGAAGACACAAAGCATACCGCCGGTCGTAATCTTCTGCCACCAGGGAGCATTTAACGGGCTCGCCACAACGATCTTGTTGATGGTGGTCAGAATCAATGTTCCGAAGAAGGTACCGATTACATTACCTACACCACCGGTAAGAAGGGTTCCGCCGATAATTGCGGATGCGATGGCGTTCATTTCCATACCTGCCGCGTTGGTTGCATTTCCGGCACCGGAATGCATCAGAAGTACATATCCTGCTATTCCGCTCAACAGTCCGCTGATAACGTAACTGAAGAAACGGGTAAGTTTTACGTTGATACCAAGCATCAAAGCCGAGGTCTGGTTTCCGCCGATTGCGTAGAAACCACGGCCGAGTTTGTGGAATTTAAGCAAAAGGAAAATAAGCAGTACACAGCTCAGGGCAACGACTACACCAAGCTCCAGGCTGGCCGGAATTAAGTTGCCGTTCTTTGCCGTATAACCAAGCCAGGGAATTTTAATGGAATTCTGGTTCGCATTCATCAATGCCTTAAAACCTTCATGCTCCACCTTCTGCGGATTAACCGAAAGAATGGTGGTAAGTCCTCTGGCTAAAAACATGCCGGCCAGTGTGATGATGAAAGGCTGAATTTCCAAATAACTGATTAAATATCCCTGAACCAAACCGAATGCAAGGCCGATTCCGATGGCGATTAAAGCAGAAATTACGATGTTTCCGCCTTTATTCAGATACAATGCGCAGCTCATGGCTACGAGGGATGTAACCGCACCAACGCTGATGTCGATACCGCCGCCAATCATGACAATGGTCAGACCACAGGATACGATGATGAGCGGTGCGTTGTCGTTTAACATATCGAAGATCTGCTGGACATGTAGAAAACCTCCCTTAAAGACTATCATCGCTAAAACGTACATTACCACAAAGGTGCAAATGGCGATGGTCATAAGAAGCTGAGTATCGGTTAAAGGTTCCCTGCGATGTTTCTTATTATTCATAGTCAATCGGGCTCCTTTCGTCAATCATTTCTGTATATCCGCTTTCATTCGTATTTTGAGAACCGGATTGCGAATCAATCACTTTTCTCCAAACTGTCGAGGTAATAATAATTGCCGCAACAAGTCCTATAACGGAAGCGATAAATCCAGCCATTCCAAGGATTTTTCCAATTGCAGCCATCCTCGAAGTTCCGTCACGCTGTTCTTTTTTCACCTTTTTCTCCATTGAAAGTGCAAATACCGCAAGAGCAATTCCGAGTATTGCTAAAAACAGACTCGGGTAAATGACAGGGAGCCAGCAAAGCCCCATGGAAACCAACCCGATTTGCAGTGCAACTATTCCGGAGAATAACGTTACGAACATCTTTTTGCGAACCGGAAGAGCATCCAGTTTATGTCTGAATTTCATAAATGCATTCTTGATTACCGGTGAACCGATTACCACGAGAATGATGATTACGATTGCTTTGTATGCCTTAACGTCCGTGGAGGAAACCTTCATGGCATACAGTGTAATGGTAAGCATGTGAATAACATAAGCACCGATGATACTGCCGGAAATCTTAAACTTACCGCCGCCAAGGTTATTTCCGCCGATTGCTACAGCAAGGATGGCATCCATTTCCACATCCAGAAGGAGTGTCTCATGGTTGATTAATCCCAAACGGCTGACACCGATGGTTCCCGCAACTGCCACACATAAACCGAGGATGATGAAGGATAAGAGCTTAATCCAGGTAGAATTGATACCGTTTAAGCGTGCCGCACTTCCGTTAATACCTACGGACTGTGTGAAAAGTTCCAGGGAAGTAAAGTGAAATACGAGTTTAAAAATAATCGCCACCACGATTACGATGATAACCGGAGTCGGAACCGGAATACCCGGAATAAAACTTCCGATTGCCGAAATAATCGGACTGCTGATGGTCGGTGTTGCACCGCCGTTGATCCAGTATGCAATCGAACGACCGCATGTGTAGAGAATCAGGGTTGCAATCATCGGCTGGATTTTGAATACCGCAACCAGTGTACCGTTAAACGAAGCAAATAACATTGCCACGATACATGCAACCAAAAATGCAGCCAATACGGTGAATCCCGAAATGCTGTTGCCGGATTTCAGAATCTTTACAAAAGCACTTCCTGCAATTGCCGCTGCCGCGCCGACACTGATATCCTGTCCGCCGCAGGCTGCGGTAACAAGCGTCATACCCATTGCAAGAACCGCAAGCTCCGATGCTGCATTGATAATACTGATTAAGTTTCCCGCAAGTACGATGTTTCCATCGCTGTTATGGGTGATTCCGATACTGAAGAACGACGGATCTCTGATTAAGTTGAAAATCACCAAAAGGAGGATGGCTATGATCGGAATTGTCAGCTGGCCAAGACCGCCCTTAAAGATGTTTTTAATTTTATTCTTCATTTACGGCTTCTCCTCCCGCTATTGTCTTCATTACCTGTGCTTCATTTAAGTCCGCACCCTTTAACTCGCCTACCACATGTCTGTCTCTCATGACAATCAGTCTCGAACAGGTACGGAGCATTTCTTCAATTTCCGATGAAATAAAGGTAACGCTTACACCGTCTTCGGCAAGTTTTAATACAAGCTTCTGGATTTCCAGTTTGGTTCCGACATCAATACCTCTGGTCGGCTCATCTAAGATTAAATAATCCGGATGGGTAAGTAACCATCTTGCAAGAATAACCTTCTGCTGGTTACCGCCGGATAACGATCCGATCGGAGTCTCGCGGCTTGCCGTCTTGATGTTTAAAACCTTGATGTATTCATCCGCAAAGGCTTCTGCTTCGCTTCTGCTGATTGGTTTGAAAAATCCCTTCATTACCTGCAGTGCTAAGATGATGTTCTCGCGAACACTTAAGTCTGCGATAATACCGTCTCTCTTTCTGTCCTCTGCCAGATACCCGATTCCGTTTTTCATGGCATCGATCGGTTTGTTTATTTTTACGGATTTTCCTTTTATTTTAACGGTACCGCCGTTTACCTTGTCGGCACCGAAGATTGCCCTGACACTTTCGCTTCGGCCGGATCCTAAAAGTCCGGTAAAACCGTTTACCTCACCCTTATGTATGGTAAAATCAAACGGAAGCGCTTCATTTGAGGATAAACCTTTGGCTTCATAGAAGATATCCTCATCTTTAAAATCTTTTTCCTCGATTACATCGAAGGAACTGAGTTCGTCTAAATCTTTACCGATCATCTTGGCAACCAGCTGAACCTGCGGGAGCTCTTCCGTTAAGTATTCTCCTACCAGTTCGCCGTTACGAAGAACCGTGATTCTGTCGCAAACTTCATACACCTGCTCGAGGAAGTGAGTTACGAAAATGATTCCTACGCCGCGGGCTTTCAAATCTCTCATGAGTTTGAAAAGCACGTTAACCTCTTTGTCATCCAGAGAAGAGGTCGGCTCATCGAGAATTAAAACCTTACATTTCATATCTACCGCACGCGCGATAGCAACCATCTGCTGAACCGCTAAGGAACAGCTTCCGAGGATCTGGGTTCCTCTGGCCGGAATTCCGAGTTCATCAAGAATGCTCTGTGCATTCTTTTCACGTTTTTTACTGTGAACAAAGAAACTTTCCTCACGACCGATATACATATTTTCAGCTACGGATAAATTGGGACATAACGTAATCTCCTGATAAACCGTACTGATACCGTTATTCTGTGCATCCTGCGGCGAACGGATTGTAATCTTCTGTCCGTCAACGGTAATCTCGCCGCCGTCGTTTTGATATACACCTGTTAAAACTTTGATAAGTGTGGATTTGCCCGCACCGTTTTCTCCCATCAGCGCATGGATTTCACCTTCTCTTAATGTAAAATCCACATCGCTTAATGCTTTTACGCCCGGAAAAAACTTATTAATATGACGCATCTCCAGCAAGCAATGATCTGCCATTACTGTACCTCCTGCAACTGCATCCGCTTTTTGCGAAATACTTTCCTTAAAAAACGTAGCTGGGCTTTCACCCAGCTACGCCTTTCGGTCTGTATTAATAACTATTCACCTAAACCATAAGTATCAATATCATCCTGGGTAATTGTCTTAGCATCAAATCCCTTTTCTTCGTTGATAATCTTCTTGGAAGAAGCGGTAGTCTTGCCCTGAATCAGATCGCTGATAACCTGTGCCTGGAAAGGAGAGCACTGACCATCATAGTTCCATTTGCCTGCAAGTAATTCTCTTAATGCCCACTTGTTGCAGTCAAAGCCCATTACGATAACCTTGCCGTCAACACCGTGTGTGATACCAGCTTCGTCAAGTGCTGCAACAGCACCCTTAGCCATACCATCGTTCTCAGCGTAGATTACGTTGAAGTCATCACCTGCATTGATAACAGACTCAACGATCTTCTTAGCTTCTGCCTCGTCCCATGTAGCTGTCTGCTGAACAACCTTGTTC
>CACZRH010000129.1 GCA_902783455.1 uncultured Lachnospiraceae bacterium
CACGCCCGCATAAGGTAATATCTGTTAATTTTTATTAGTTAAGGAATAAATTCATGGATTTAAGACAGGTTTCCGTTACAAATATCAAAGGAATCGGAGATAAGACCGCAAAATGCTTAAAGAAACTTCAGGTAGAAAGCGTAAGCGATCTTCTTTGGTATGTTCCGAGAAGCTATATCCGTTATCCGGAAATCACACCGGTATCCGAAGTCCGGGACGGGATGACCGTTGCCGTTTGCGGAACTGTCAATTCGGACTTTTCCGAACGACAGACCTCCAAAATGCTGGTAACCACTTTTTCCATTAAAGATGCCAACAGCCGCATTTCATCCATTCACTTGGAAATGGTATTTTTCCGTCAGACCTACTTAAAAAATATTTTCCGGGCCGGCAGAACTTTCGTTTTCTACGGAACGGTAAAAAACAAGGGTTTTGGCTATACCATGGAAATGCCGGAATATTTTACCTGTGAGGATTACGAACGTAAAAAATCCTCTCTGCAGGGTGTCTATCCTCTGACAAAAGGAATCTCCAGCAAAACAATCGGAAAGCATATCCAATCATGCATCAATGAATTTTTCCCTGTCACGGATGAATTTGATGCAGAATTCATCAAAAAGAATTCCCTTCTTTCCTTATCGGATGCGTTTCGTCATATCCATTTTCCCAACGATATGAGAGAAGCCCTGGAAGCCAGGAACACACTGGTTTTTCATGAATTTTACAACTTTTTAAAACAGATCGAAGAATCCAAAAGCAAAAATACGCAATGTCCTTCAGATTACAGTATTCATGATTTTTCTTTAAGCAAACGCTACGAAGAATCCATTCCTTTTACGCTTACCAATGCGCAAAAGAATACTTTATCGGAAATCCGGGAGGATTTGTCTTCCGGTTTTTGCATGCGCCGTCTGATTCAGGGAGATGTCGGAAGCGGAAAAACCATGGTGGCGTTTCTCGCGATGGCAGATTTAGCAAACGCCGGCTTCCAGTGCGCTATGATGGCTCCAACGGAAGTGCTTGCGACGCAGCATTTTGAAAAGCTTTGCAAAGACAATGAAAAATACGAACTTCATTTAAAGCCGGTTTTGCTGACCGGATCCTTTACCGCTGCAAAAAAACGCGCAATTTATAAAGGCATCGAAACGGGAGAGTATAATATTATCATCGGCACGCATGCGATTTTTCAGGAAAAAGTAAGCTTTCGCAATCTTTCCCTTGTTATCACCGATGAGCAGCACCGTTTCGGTGTAAAACAGCGTGAAATGCTTTCCGAAAAAGGAAACATGCCGCATACGCTTGTCATGAGTGCGACTCCGATTCCGAGAACGCTGACGCTTACTTTATATGCGGATTTAAAAATCTCCGTCATGAAAGACATGCCCGCAAAGCGTCTTCCGATTAAATCCTGTGTCATCACGCCGGAACTAAGAAAAAATGCTTTTGCTTTAATCCGTGAACAGATTGCCGCAGGACATCAGGCCTATATTATCTGTCCGATGGTAGAGGAAAATGAAGATATTGCGCTCGAAAACGTTACTTCCTACCATGAAAAAATGGATGCTTTTTTCAAAGGCAGTGTCCGCTACGGAATTCTCCACGGCAGAATGAAACCAAAGGAAAAAAATGATGTAATGGAAGCCTTTGCGAAGAAAGATCTTGATGTATTGATTTCCACCACGGTTGTCGAAGTCGGAATTGATGTGCCAAACGCAACCGTCATCATGATTGAAAATGCCGAGCGTTTCGGCCTTGCCGGACTCCATCAGCTTCGCGGCCGCGTCGGAAGAGGAGATGCACAGTCTTATTGTATCTTCATTAACGGAAGCGGAAAAAATTCGGAAAATGAACGTCTTGAAGTTCTTCACAAAAGCAATGACGGATTCTTCATCGCCGAAGAAGACTTGCGTTTAAGAGGCCCCGGTGACATCAACGGAATCCGCCAAAGCGGTGACATGCAGTTCATTCTTGCGGACATCATACAGGATTATGACATTTTAATGAAAGTAAAAGAATCGCTGGATTTTTAATGTTTCTCACAACATCGTGTATATATTCTCTTTGCAAAACACAAACACTTGTGCTATACTATAACAGTGTATGTGTTTTGGAAGTCTTTTTGATTTTCAAACAAAATTGTTTCACGAAAAGGATTTATTGAAATGGGCAAGACAAATAATTCTGACGAATATAATTCCTCATCGATTACTGTCTTAGAGGGGTTGGAGCCTGTCAGGGAGCGTCCCGGTATGTATATCGGTTCTCTTTCCACAAAAGGTTTGAACCATTTAATCTATGAAATCATGGACAATTCCGTCGATGAACATATGGCCGGCTTTTGTTCCAAAATCACAGTTATCCTGGACAAAGACGGTTCTGCAACGATTTCGGACAATGGTCGCGGAATCCCGGTTGACATGCATGAAAAAGGAGTTTCTGCCGAACGTATCGTACTGACCACACTGCATGCCGGCGGAAAATTCGATAACAATATTTATAAAAATTCCGGCGGTCTTCACGGTGTCGGTTCTTCCGTTGTAAACGCACTTTCCAAATACATGAAAGTTCAGGTAAAGCGTGACGGAAACATTTATGAAGATACCTATTCCTGTGGCAAGCCTACTACGGAACTGATTAACGGCCTGCTTCCGGTTGTCGGAAAAACCAATAAAACCGGGACAAGCATCACATTCATCCCCGATGATACGATTTTTGAAAAAACCTATTTTAAAGCAGAAGACATTAAGCTTCGTCTTCATGAAACCGCATATTTAAATCCGGAACTTACCATTGTATTTGAAGACCGTCGTGTAGATCCCACGGAAAAAATCGAATTCCACGAGCCGGGCGGTCTGGTAAGCTTTGTGGAAGATATCAATAAAGGACGGGAAACCGTTCATGAAGTGGTATCCTTCAAAGGAAGCTGTGACGATATCATTGTGGAGTGTGCATTCCAGTATATTAATGAATTCCACGAAGATGTTCTCGGATTTTGCAACAATATTTATAATGCAGAGGGCGGAACCCACATCACCGGTTTTAAGACGACCTTTACGACGATTATCAATAATTACGCGAAGGAATTAAAAATTCTGAAGGATAAGGATGCGAATTTCACCGGTCCGGAAGTCCGTTCCGGTATGGTTGCGGTAATCTCCATCAAACATCCGACTCCGCGTTTCGAGGGCCAGACCAAGACCAAGCTCGATAACCAGGATGCCGCAAAAGCCGTTTCCAAGGTTACCGGCGACGAACTCGTTTTATATTTCGACCGTAATCTTGAGAATTTAAAAGCCGTCATTTCCTGCGCCGAAAAAGCGGCAAAGATTCGCAAAGCGGAAGAGAGAGCCAAGACCAATATGCTCTCGAAGCAGAAATTTTCTTTTGACTCAAACGGTAAACTGGCAAACTGCGAATCGAAAGAGATGGAAAAATGTGAAATATTCATTGTCGAAGGTGATTCCGCTGGCGGCAGCGCAAAAACCGCAAGAAACCGGAAATATCAGGCAATTTTACCGATTCGGGGAAAAATTCTGAATGTCGAAAAAGCCAGCATTGACAAAATCCTTGCAAATGCAGAAATCAAAACCATGATTAACGCATTCGGCTGCGGTTTTTCGGAGGGCTACGGCAACGATTTTGACATTAAAAAGCTTCGTTATAATAAAATCATCATTATGGCCGATGCCGATGTCGACGGAGCACATATCAGCACATTGCTTCTGACCTTATTTTATCGCTTCATGCCGGAGCTGATTCAGGAAGGACATGTTTATATTGCCATGCCTCCGCTTTATAAGGCGATTCCGAGCAAAGGAGCGGAAGAGTATCTTTATGATGATTATGCTCTTGCAAAATACCGCAAGAATCATAAAGGCCCCTTTACTCTGCAAAGATACAAAGGTCTCGGCGAAATGGATCCCGAACAGCTTTGGGAGACGACCTTAAATCCCGAAAAGAGAAATTTAAAGCTCGTGGAAATCGAGGATGCTTCCCAGGCCAGCAAGATTACGGAACTGTTAATGGGTACCGAGGTTCCGCCACGTAAGGAATTTATTTACGCGCATGCACAGGATGCGCTTCTGGATGTATAAACTCATAAAGATATAAAGATCAGGAAGAACAAGAATGGCAGAAAATATCATTAAAACAGAATATTCCGATGAAATGCAGAAATCTTACATCGATTATGCGATGAGCGTCATCATTTCCCGTGCACTTCCGGATGTCAGAGACGGTCTGAAGCCCGTACAGCGAAGAACGCTTTACGATATGCACGAACTCGGAATCAATTATAACAAACCTTATCGTAAAAGTGCCCGTATTGTCGGCGATACGATGGGTAAATATCATCCACACGGTGATTCTTCCATTTATGATGCGCTTGTCGTCATGGCACAGGATTTCAAAAAGGGAATGGCTTTGGTGGACGGTCACGGAAACTTCGGTAATATCGAAGGAGATCCGCCCGCTGCAATGCGTTATACGGAAAGCCGCCTGCAGAAGATCACGCAGGATGCCCTTTTAGCGGATTTGGATAAGGATGTCGTGGATTTTATTCCGAACTTTGACGAAACCGAGAAAGAACCCGAGGTTCTTCCCTGCAGAATCCCGAATATACTGATTAACGGTTCTGAAGGTATTGCCGTCGGTATGGTAACCTCCATTCCGCCTCATAATCTCGGAGAAGTCATAGATGCGACAAAGGCTTATATCGAAAATCCCGAAATCACCACAAAACAGCTGATGCGCTATATCAAGGGACCGGATTTTCCGACCGGTGGTATTGTAATTAATAAGGATGATTTAGAAGAAATTTACGAATCCGGTGTCGGCAAAATCCGAATCCGTGGAAAAGTCGATGTTGAAAAAGGAAAGAACGGACATATCAATGTCGTTATTTCTGAAATTCCGTATCCGATGATAGGACTCAATATATCCAAATTTCTTTCCGATGTAGCCGATTTGTATGAAAGCAAGAAATGCACCGATATTGTTGATATTTCCAACCAGTCCTCAAAGGAAGGAATCCGTATTGTCATTGAACTGAAAAAAGATACGGATGCTCAGAATTTCATCAATATGCTTTATAAAAAGACCAAGTTAGAAGATACCTTCTCGGTCAATATGCTTGCCATTTCCGAAAAACGCCCGGAAACCATGGGCTTAAAGGAAATACTGAAAAGATGTACCGCATTTTATTATGAATGCAACCGCAGGAAATATACGAACCTTTTAAATAAGGAACTGGAACGAAAAGAGATTCAGGAAGGCTTAATCCGCGCCTGCAATGTCATCGATCTAATCATTGAAATTTTGCGCGGCAGTAAAGACCGTCCCATGGCTAAACGCTGCCTGGTTGAAGGCGACACCACGGGAATCCGTTTTAAATCCAAGGAATCCGAAATCATGGCAGCCATGCTTCGTTTCACCGAGAAGCAGGCAAATGCAATTTTGGAAATGCGTCTGTATAAGTTAATCGGCCTGGAGCTGGATGCATTAATCAAGGAGCATGATGAAACCATGGCGAATATTTTCCGTTACGAAGATATTCTCGAACGTCACGATTCGATGACCCAGGTAATCGTCAGCGATTTGGAACAGTTTAAAAAGGAATTTGCCAGAAAACGACGTACCGTAATCGAAAACGGCGAAGAAGCCGTATACGAAGAAAAGAAAATCGAAGAAGCCGATGTTTACGTGCTTATGGACCGTTTCGGCTATGTGAAATGTCTGGACGAAGCCACCTATCTTCGAAATATCGAGGCTGCAAACGAAGAAAGCAAATATGTTGTCCTCTGCAGGAATACCGGAAAGGTATGTATTTTTACGGACGAGGGACAGCTGCACACCGTTAAGGTCTCCGACATTCCGATGGGCAAAATGAAAGACAAGGGAATAGCAATCGACAATATTTCCTCGTATTCCTCCAAAAACGAGCAGATTCTGAATTTGTGTTCGCAATCCGAGCTGAATCTGTACCGTTTTGTTTTCGTAACCGAAAAATCCTTATGCAAAATCGTTAGCGGCGGTGAATTCGACGTAAGCAGAAGACAGATTTTGGCCACCAAATTAAATGACGGTGACAGAGTAGTCAGCATTCATGTACTGAAGGATACAAAGAATATCGTAATGGTATCAAACGACGGTTACTTTATCCGTTTCTCCATAGAGGAAATTTCGGAAATGAAGAAGAATTCCGCCGGTGTACGCGGCATGAAGCTATCCGCAAATGCCGTGGTAGATTCCGTATTTTATGAGGAAATTGAAGGTTCCTCCGGTTTTGACTACCGTGATAAAACGATAGAATTTAATAAAATCAAACTGACCGGCCGGGACGGCAAAGGAACAAAGTTAAGGTTATAATAAGAAAGGGATCGTTCGAAAGCCGATGAGAGTAATTGCAGGAACCGCGCGAAGCATCCCGTTAATAACACCGAAAGGCGATAAAACCAGGCCTACCATTGACAAACACAAAGAGACATTGTTTAATTGTTTATCGGGACTGCTTTATGAGTGCATTTTCGTGGATTTATACAGCGGAAGCGGCGGAATTGGGATTGAAGCCTTAAGCAGAGGTGCGAAATGTGCATATTTTATCGAAAACGATAAAGATGCACTTACCTGTATCCGCGAAAACCTAAAAAAGACAAGGCTGGAAGAAAAGGGAATCATCCTGAAACGTGACGTAAAGGATGCCATTCACTTAAACCTTTTTCCGAAAGCCGATATCATCTTTTTGGATCCGCCTTTTAAAACACATGCAGAAGCCGAAGTCATTCCGCTTATTATGAAAGAAAATCTTTTGTCCGAAGACGGAGTCATTGTAGTCGAATGCGATGAAGAAGCCGATTTTTCCTTTTTGGAAGAGTTTGGATTATGTATCTATAAAGAAAAAAACTATAAATCCTGCAGACATGTTTTTATAAACAGGCTTCAGGCGTAGCAAAAACCTTATTCAGCAACGAAACAGAAGGGAGAATCCCTATGAGCACAGCCATATATCCGGGCAGTTTTGATCCGGTAACATACGGACATGTCGACGTAATTACACGTGCAAGCAGGATTTTTGACCATATTATCGTCGCAGTCCTGAACAATCCTTCAAAATCGCCCTTGTTTACTGTAGAAGAACGTGTTACAATGTTACGTGAGGTTACTGCGCACCTGCCGAATGTAGAGATTGATTCTTTCTCCGGGTTGCTCATTGATTATGCCAGAGAAAAGAATTGTCATATTGCAATTCGTGGTTTAAGAGCGATCACGGATTTCGACTATGAGCTTCATTTCGCGCAGACAAATTCCACAATTTCAAGAGGAGATTTGGAGACCGTTTTCTTAACAACGGATCTGGCATATGCCTTTCTGTCTTCCTCAACAGTGCGCGAAATTGCTTCGTTTCATGGTGATATATCAATGCTTGTGCCGAAATATGTTGCCAAAAAGCTTTACCGTAAATACGGTTATGAAGATTAATAAACGTATGCCGCTTTCCATACGGAATCAATTTTGTGTATAGTCAAAGGAGAATGAAAAATGCAAAGCAAAATCGAAGAAACTATCAAAGACATTGAAGATTATATTGATAGTTGTAAAGGTAATATTTTTGCACCCAACAAGATTACTGTAGACAAGGAAGAGTTCATGGAACTGATCGAGGAGCTGAAAGCAAGTACTCCCGATGAAATCAAAGCTCTTCGTAAAATTGTTTCCAACAAGGATGCCATTATCAATGACGCAAAGAAAAAAGCACAGGCATTACTTGATGATGCATCGGCCAGAACCAATCAGATGGTAAGTGAACACGAAATCGTTCAGGCTGCATATGCACAATCCGATGAAGTCATTCGTCTTGCAACCGTTCAGGCACAGGAAATTCTGGATAATGCCACAGCGGAAGCAAACCAGATTAAAGAGGCTGCAATCGCTTATACGGATGAACTGATGGCGGATATCGAAAAGGTTGTTGCTTCTGCGATGGAAATGAATGAAAAGAAATATAATGAGCAACAGTCTGCTTTGGAGCGTTATTACAATACCCTCAAAGAAAATCGTGCCGAATTATATCCGGAACGGGTTGATGCAACCATCCAGATGCCGGCAGGTGGAACAACCGATTCCTTAGCAGGAATTTCTACCGGAGAAATCAATCTTGATATGGTATAAATTCGGGAATGACGAATAAAGTAAGTTTGTTTATAAAAACCGGTTTCATACGGAACCGGTTTTTTCACATAAATAAAGGGAATTATAATGAATCTGTTCAGAGAGAAAAATAGAATCATTCGTTCGATTCGCTTAATCATTGTATTTTCAGTGATTCTGTCATTCTTTGTTCCGCTAACGGCAAATGCTGCACCGAATAAGGAAAATCCGATTGTCATCGTAATTGACCCGGGACACGGCGGAAAAGGCAACGGAGCGGAATTTTTTGACTTAAAAGAAAAGGATTTAAACCTTGCGGTTGCAAAATCCTTAAAGTCGAATCTTTCCAAATTCGATAATGTAAAAGTATATATTACCAGAAAGGATGACCGGAATCCCTCTTTTAAGGACAGGGTTAATTATGCCAAAACGAAAAAAGCCGATTATATCGTCAGCATACATTTTAATGAGTCTGACAATCATTATCAGACCGGCTGCCAGATTTTCGTTTCCTCCGATGACAAGGCAAAAAAATCCATTATGCCGTTAGCACAGTCCGTTGCGGAATCCATGGACTCCATGGGTGTTTTTACCGCCGGAATCTATACCTGTACGGACGAAGAAGGAAAAGATTACTACGGCCTGCTTCGTGCTTCACAGGATTCCGGCAACATTCCGGCCATGATTGTGGAACATCTTTATATGGACCGGAAGGAATACCTTCCTTTAATTGATACGCCGGAAGCATTGGAAACCATCGGAAAAAATGATGCAGTCGCAATTGCACGTGCGCTTCATTTGAAATCCAATTCCATGATTTATAACTTTACCGAATCACCGGATGTGAAATATTCGGAACCGATCGCCCTGAAGGATACCACAACTTATCCGCAAAAAGCCGATATCTCCATTCAAAGCTTTGAACAGATTACGAATCGTTCCTGCATTGTATCCTTCAGTTTAAAAGCAGACAATTCAAACTGCGTATTAAAGGGATATCGCATTTCATTGGACGGCGGAAAACATTATTCCGACCTTTATGATTTTGATTTTGCCACAAGCGGTCAGTTTGATCGCGTTATCCGAAAAGGAGAGGGGCAGGAAGTTGTCGTTACGGTTTATAGCGAAAACGGATTAACCGTAACCAGCAATACCATTCTTCCTTTTGAAGAAATACAGCTTGATCCCGAATTTATGATTCACCAAAAAGAAGCAGAAGAGGCAAGACTGGCTGAGGAAGCAAGGCTTGCAGAAGAAGCATCGGAAAACAACGATGCTTTGGAACCGACATCCGAATCCATAAAGGAAATCACTTCCGAAGCAGGCAATATCCATGACCACGATCCGAAGGTAAATCCGACACAGTCCGTTGTCGTTATATTCGGGGCAATGATGGGACTTGCAATCTGCCTTTTGTTGTATTTTATTCAGAAAAAGGAAAACAACGGATAAAAGTATGCGTCTGGATAAATTTTTGTGCGAATGCACCGGTATGAACCGTAAGGATGCCAAATCAGAAATTAAAAATAATCACGTTCTTGTAAACGGCGTATGCATTACCGATTCCGGATATACAATTTTACCCAATCAGGATTCGGTTTCCTGTAACGGCAAAGAGTTACAATACAGGGAATTTATCTTTTATGTCTTAAATAAACCGGCCGGATATGTCTGCTCCGAAAACGAATCGGAAGGAAAAACCGTTATTTCCTTATTACCGGCGGAATATCAAAAACGTTTAAATCCGGTCGGCAGACTGGATAAGGAAACAACCGGATTATTGATTTTTACGAACGACGGCAACACATCCCACAGGCTTTTATCCCCTAAGAATCATGTCGATAAAACCTATCTGGTTACCTGTGAAAAGGCTGTCACGGACGATGATATAAAACGCCTTGAGAGCGGCGTTTCCCTTGGGGATGATGAATTTTCCCTTCCGGCCGCCGTAGAAAAGACGGATAAATCCAACCGGATTTTAATGACCATTCACGAAGGCCGCTTCCATCAGGTAAAACGAATGATGCAGGCAACCTGCAATAAAGTAACCGGGCTTAAGCGGATCTCTTTCGGATCCCTGTCCCTTGATGATCTTGCCTTAAAAGAAGGAGAGGGGCGTACTCTTTCGGATGAAGAAGTAAACCGGTATTTTAAAAGTTCTTAAACAAAGGAATGTATCAAAATGTTTTTTCAGAATAAAAAAGGTCTTTTCCCGTATTTGAAAAAAGCCCCGATTTACCAGGGACTTTTTACTTTGGCATTGTTAATTCTTCCGGCAGGTCTGTTTTTCATAGGATATTCCATTACGAAAGATTATAAAAATATATTTACGGTAGCCGCTGTTGTCGGAATGTTGCCGGTTGCAAAAGGAATTGTGTCCTTTATTATGTATTTGCGCGCGGAAAAGTATTCCTGTCCGGACAGCCTGCATTCCAGGGTGCAAAGCTTCGAAGGCAAGGGTGCACTGATCGGCTACGATTACTATTTAACGAGCTATTCCGTAAATTACCCGATTCCCGTTGCCGCCGTCGGAAACAATGCATTAATCGGTCTGTGCCTCGATTCCAAAACGAAAACCGCTGATGCGGAAGCACATATCAAAGAATATTTAAAAAAGAATGAAATCTCCGATATCGTTGTAAAGATTTTCGATTCGGAAGAGAAGTTTCTTTCAAGACTGGAATCCATTGCTGCAGGCAATGATGAAATAAAAGAAAATGAAGCCGCAGCATTTTCCCTTTTATCTTCATTATCTTTGTAGGTTTAAACCGCTATGAAAGAATGGATTGTAAGTAAAGCTGAAGCAGGCGGAAGGCTCGATAAATACATAAAAGCCAGATTAAATACGGCGCCGGATTCTTTTATCTATAAAATGGCAAGAAAAAAGAATCTTTTGCTGAATGAAAAAAAATGTACCGGGAAGGAAATCCTGCACGACGGCGATCATATTAAATTATATGTTTCCGATGATACGATTAACCTTTTTTCTTCCCCGGATCAATCATTCCGGGATTCGGATTGCTATAAAACAGCTTATAAAGAGCTAAAAGGCATCCGGGTTATTAAAGAAGAGCAGGATGTGATTTTTCTTTTTAAACCCGCCGGAATTCTAAGTCAGAAGGCGACGCCGTCCGATTTGAGTTTAAACGAATGGTTTATCGGATATCTGCTTAATACTAACCGGATAACGGAAAAATCCCTTTCCGTATTTAAACCGTCCGTATTAAACCGGTTGGACAGAAACACCTCCGGGATTGTAATCTGTGGCATCACACCGGCCGGTAGCCGTTATCTTTCTTCGCTGATTAAAAATCATTCCATCAGGAAATTTTATCAGTGCCTTGTATACGGAAACTGTACATTGAACGGAGAATTCGATGGATTTCTCTATAAGGATGAGAGAAAAAATCACGTTTCTTTTTACAAAAGGAAAGAGGATATTCCGAAAGAGCAGATAAATGCCGCCAAACCGGTCAGTTTGTCCGTTAACGTTCTTCAGACAAAGAAAGATATCAGCCTGTTGGAAATAAATCTGCATACCGGGAAAAGTCATCAGATCCGTGCTATGCTTTCCGGTTTTGGATATCCGATTATCGGAGATTTGAAATATGGAACCGAATCATCGCAAAAGTTCAAACATAAGGAAGGACAGCTTTTGTGCGCCGTAAGAGTGGAATTTCCCGAAATAACCGGTGATTTTTCGTACCTTAATAATCAGATTATATCCTGTCAGGCACCGTTTGCCGATGAATGGATTGACAATCAAAAATGATTCCTATATAATTTACTACGCTATCACTCTAATTGATTAGCACTTTAATTTGTTAAAGTATTTTGAGAAGCATATTTAATAAGGAGCGACCATGATTTCCCTTCTTCACACACCTGATGGTGTCCGCGATTTATACGGCGCCGAATTAAAAGCAAAAAAGAAGCTTGCCGCTACAATCAATAACACAATTTCCCTTTACGGATATGAGGAGCTTGATACGCCGGCATTCGAATATTTTGATGTTTTTTCCAAAGACATCGGAACCACGCCTTCCAAGGATTTATATAAATTCTTTGACAAAGAGGGCAATACCCTTGTATTAAGGCCGGATTTCACGCCCTCCGTGGCAAGATGTGCCGCCAAATATTTTTCCGAAGTCGGAACACCGCTTCGTTTCTGTTATGAAGGAAATACCTATATCAATACTTCCGAATTACAGGGAAAATTAAAAGAGACCACGCAGATTGGTTTCGAGTTAATCAATGACAGTTCCATCTATGCCGATGCGGAAGCAATCACGATTGTCATTGAAAGCCTGTTAAATGCCGGACTCACCGAATTTCAGGTCAGCATCGGAGAAAGTAATTACTTCAAAGGAATCTGCGAGGAAGCAAACCTTGATGAAGAAACGGAATTAAAACTTCGGGATTACATTACCTCCAAGAATTTTTACGGATCCAGAGAATTTTTATCCGAACAGAAAATCGATGCAACGCTACTTGACCGTTTAGAAGCAATTTCCAAAGTTTTTCTTCCTGCAAAGGATTTGGAAAAGTTGTTAAATGACGCAACAAACGAGCGTTCCAAAGCCGCCGTAAAAAGGCTGATTGATATTCAGAAGCTCCTTGAAAAAGCAGGTTACGACAGATATATCTCATTTGATTTATCAATGCTCAGTAAATATCATTACTATACGGGTATCATTTTTACGGCTTATACATACGGTGTCGGCAATCCGATTGTAAAAGGCGGTCGATATGACAGATTAATCGGTAAATTCGGCAAAGATGCACCCTCGGTCGGATGTGTTTTCCAGATTGACGAAATTCTGACCGCAATTCGAAGAAGCGGTCTTGAATCCCGTGAAAACCAGCAGAAAAAAACCGTCATCATTTATTATGCCGACCATTACGAAAATGCGCTTGAGGAAGCCAGAAAAATCCGAAAGGATTCCATTCCCGCCGAGCTGCAGCTTAGAAATCCCGATATTTCGGAAGAAGAATATCAGAAAAAAGCGGAAGAAGCCGGTAATACCTGTTTCTTTATTTAAGGAGATAATAAACCAATGGAAAATGACAATCAGAAATATATTGTTTTTGCTCTCTGCAAGGGCAGACTTGCCTATAAAACGCTGGATTTACTCGAACAGATCGGAATCACATGCGAAGAGATGCGTGATAAAGAAACCCGGAAATTAGTCTTCGTAAATGAAGAATTGAAATTAAAATTTTTCCTTGCAAAAGGCCCGGACGTTCCCACTTACGTGGAATACGGAGCTGCTGACATAGGGGTTGTCGGAAGCGATATCATTTTGGAAGAAAACAGAAGAGTATATGAGGTTCTGGATCTCGGATTCGGCAAATGCAGAATGTGCGTCTGCGGTCCGAAAAGCGCGCAGGAACTTTTAAAGCACCGCGAAAGAATCCGCGTGGCAACCAAGTATCCGATTATCGCTAAGGATTATTTCTTTAACCGCAAGAATCAGACGGTTGATATTATCAAATTAAACGGGTCCGTGGAGCTCGGACCGATTGTCGGTTTATCCGACGTAATCGTGGATATCGTGGAAACCGGCAGCACTTTGCGTGAAAACGGACTCGACGTACTCGAAGAAATATGTCCGATTTCCGCCAGAGTCATCGTAAACCGTGTCAGTATGAAGATGCAAAATGAACGGATTTGCGATATAATAGACAAGTTAAAGGACAATCTTAACTAATGGAAAGGAAACACCCATGAAGAAAATTCTGCTGGATGAAAATAATATACGAGACGTTTTGAATGAGCTTTTAAAAAGAAGTCCCAATCACTACGGAGAATACGAAGCCATCGTACAAAATATCGTAACGGATGTCCGAAACGGCGGTGACGATGCTGTTTTTGAATATACATTAAAATTCGATAAATTTCCCTTAAGCAAAAACAATATCCGTGTCACCGAACGTGAAATAGAGGAAGCATATGAATCCATTTCACCCGAGTATATCGCGGTCATGAAGGAAGCGTTTGAAAATATCCGCAATTATCACAAAATGCAGGTCCGCAATTCCTTTATTCAGACCAACGAAAACGGAAGCATTTTAGGACAGCGCATTACGCCGATTGCCAAAGTCGGAGTTTATGTACCGGGCGGAAAAGCAGCCTATCCGTCCTCAACGCTTATGAACATCGTTCCGGCACTGGTTGCAGGCTGTGAGCGCATCATTATGTGTACGCCTCCGAATGCGGAAGGAAAGGTAAATCCCGGAACGCTTGCCGCAGCAAAAATTGCCGGAGTAAGCGAAATTTATAAAGTCGGCGGCGCACAGGCAATTGCCGCAATGGCATATGGAACGGAATCCATTCCGAAAGTGGACAAAATCGTCGGCCCCGGAAATATTTTTGTTGCACTTGCAAAGAAAAGCGTATACGGCTATGTTTCCATCGATTCCATTGCAGGTCCTTCCGAAATTCTTGTTCTGGCCGATGAAACAGCCACACCAAAATTCGTTGCCTGCGATTTGATGTCCCAGGCGGAACATGATGAAATGGCATCTGCCATTTTGGTAACCACCTCGGAAGAACTTGCCGATTCCGTTATTGCGGAAGTCGAAAGCAGGGTCTTAAAAGCCAAGAGAAAGGATATTTTGGAAAAATCCCTTTCCAGATACGGCTTTGTATTAATTGCCGATTCCATGGAGCATGCAATCGAGACCGTTAACAACATAGCATCCGAACATTTGGAAATTGTAACGAAGAATCCGTTTGAAACCATGACAAAGGTCAAAAATGCCGGCGCCATTTTCCTCGGAGAATATTCCTCTGAACCGCTTGGCGATTATTTTGCCGGCCCGAATCATGTGCTTCCGACAAACGGAACCGCAAAATTCTTTTCTCCGCTTTCCGTTGATGATTTTATTAAAAAATCCAGCATTATCAATTATTCCCGCGAAGGCTTGAAGGAAATTGCGGAAAAAATCGAATTATTTGCCGAAGAAGAAGGATTGGAAGCGCATGCAAACTCAATCCGTGTCAGATTCGAAAACGACTGATTCCGACAGGAGGAAATTATGGCCAAAAATAAAGCAAAGCAATCTTCAAAAAGAAATGCCTCATCCGTAAAGACCAATCCGGGTACAGTGGCAAAACCCGTTAATGAAGAGAAAACCGAAAACATCACAAAAGATGCTGAAGAAAACAAAATTATAGCAGAAACAAAAGAAGACGAAAAAGAAAGCAAAGAAAACAGCAATTCAGAAAGCAAAGAAAATACCGATTTAAAAGCGGAAGAGAATAAATCCCCGGAGAACAGTATGGAAAAGAAGGATAAAAAGATAACAAGAGAATGCGTAATCAAACGCGAAACCAAAGAAACCAACATCACACTCGGACTTCGGATCAACGGAGACGGAAATGCCGATATCAGCACCGGAATCGGATTCTTTGATCACATGCTGGAAGGTTTTGCCCGTCACGGCAATTTTGATCTGAAAATAATCGAAAAAGGCGATTTAAATGTCGACTGTCATCACACGGTAGAAGATTTGGGAATTGTCTTAGGTCAGGCTATCGCCAAAACCATGGAAGACAAAACCGGAATCAACCGCTATGCAACCTTTATCCAGCCCATGGATGATGCGTTAGTGTTAGTAAGCGTTGATTTATGCTCCCGTGCATATTTAAATTTTAATTATGAATTTACAAAAGAGCGTGTCGGATATTTTGAAACCGAAACTTTAAAGGAATTCTTCCGTGCAGTCAGCGACAACGCCGGAATGAATATCCACATCAAAGTATTGGACGGCGAAAACACGCACCACATTATAGAAGCTACCTTTAAAGCATTTGCAAATGCGCTTAAAATTGCCTGTTCCGACAGCGGAAGATGCGGCGTATTAAGCACAAAGGGAACCTTGTAAAATAAACGGAGTAAAAGTATGAAAAAAAATCTGATTGTACAATTATATATCAATAACGGGGAAATCTTCTTTGACGAAGCAAACACCAAACCCGTCGGCGAATTGCTTTCTCAGACAATCCGCTATTACGGCGATATCAATGCGGATTCTTTGTTAATCAATATAAAGGCGGAAGGCGATGACGGGAAGGATGCTTCCATAAAGACGTTAAAAGAAATCACCAAATTAAGCGAAATCCCCGTATATACGACATTTCCCATCGAACGCGAGGAAGATGTCAAAAAGCTTCTTTATGCAGATGCAAAACTGGTTATTTTAAATCTTTCCAAACAGAGTAATTGGGACATGCTGGAAGAAGTTTCCAAACGGTTCGGAAAAGAGAAAATCGCAATTACCTTTGACGATTTTTCCAATCTCGGTGTATACCGCAAAGCCGGAGAGAATTATGCGTCTTCCTGCTTTATATTTAACGGTGTCAAACCGGAGGATGTTTCCTCGCAGATCTCCCTGCCTTTATTCATCGGGCTTCCGAATGTCACGCTGGAAAAGCTGCTTGATACGCTTGCACTTGAATATGCACAGGGCGTATTCGGAAATGTCGTAAACGAAAATGCCAAAGAAATCAATTCCATCAAAAATCTCTGTTCGGAACGCGGAATCGAGGTGAGCAGTCTGTCCCCGCAGATTCCCTGGAGCAAGCTTCGCAAGAATTCCGACGGTCTGGTTCCCGTTATCGCACAGGATTACAAAACCGGTCAGGTACTGATGCTTGCCTATATGAACGAGGAAGCTTATCTTACCACAATGAAAACCGGCAAAATGAATTATTATTCCAGATCCCGCAAATCCCAGTGGGAAAAGGGAGAGGAGAGCGGCCATTTTCAATATGTCAAAGCACTGTATGCGGACTGCGATTTTGATACGCTTCTTGCAAAAGTATCCCAGATCGGTGTAGCATGTCATACCGGCAATCCGACCTGCTTCTTCAACGAAATCGCGTCTAAAGAATATGCGGAAAAAAATCCCCTCAAGGTATTCGAACAGGTTTATGATGTCATCGTCGACAGAAAGAAGAATCCGAAAGAAGGTTCTTATACCAATTATCTTTTTGATAAAGGAATCGATAAAATCCTTAAAAAAGTCGGAGAAGAAGCTTCTGAAATTATTATTGCTTCCAAAAATCCCGATGCCGGAGAAATCAAATATGAAATATCCGACTTCTTATACCATTGCATGGTATTAATGGTAGAAAAGGGCATTTCCTGGGAAGAAATCTGCTCCGAACTCGCAGCGAGAGAATAAAGTGAACTAAGACTGGAATTACGAATGCGAAAACTTGCACTTTCCGATGAAATATTACTTCAAATAGATAAACCCGCCCGTTATATCGGGGGCGAAAAGAACAGCGTCATGAAGGACAAAACCGACATCGCTGTTCGTTTTGTTATGTGTTTTCCGGATCTTTACGAAATCGGAATGAGCCATTTGGGAATTCAGATTTTATACGGCATGTTCAATTCCTATCCCGATACCTGGTGCGAACGCGTTTATTCTCCCGGAATGGATTTAGATGCCATTTTAAGAGAAAAAAAGATTCCTCTGTTTGCCTTAGAAAGCCAGGATCCGGTAAAGAACTTCGATTTTCTGGGAATTACGCTTCAGTACGAGATGTGTTATACCAATATTCTTCAGATTCTCGATCTATCCGGAATCCCGCTATTTGCCAAAGACAGAACCTTAGAGGACCCGATTGTAATCGGAGGCGGTCCCTGCTCCTATAATCCGGAGCCGATTGCGGATTTCTTTGATTTATTCTATATCGGAGAAGGGGAAACCAGATACCGGGACCTTTTGGATTTATATAAAAAAGACAAAGAAGAAGGGGTAAGCCGCGAGGATTTCCTTCATCATGCTGCTTTGATTCCAGGCATTTACGTTCCTTCCATGTATCACGTGACATACTCGGAAGATGGGACAATTGCATCCTTTGATCCTATTTATGAGGATGTTCCGAAAACCGTAAAAAAACAGATTGTTGAGGATTTATCCGATTCCTTTTATCCGACGAAACCGGTTCTTCCCTTTATTAAAGCCACTCAGGACCGGCTTGTTTTGGAAATCATGCGCGGCTGCATCCGCGGCTGCCGTTTCTGCCAGGCAGGACAGCTATACCGTCCGATCCGCGAACGAAGTATCGAAACCTTAAAAGAATATGCAAGAGAACTGATTGCCAATACCGGACATGAGGAAATCTGTTTAAGTTCTCTCAGTTCCAGTGATTACACACAGTTAGAAGAGCTGTTGCTTTTCTTAATCGACGAATGCGAAGCAAAGAAAATCAATATTTCCCTGCCTTCCTTACGAATCGACCAGTTTTCTCTGGATGTCATGAATAAGGTACAGGACGTTAAAAAATCTTCGCTGACATTTGCTCCGGAAGCCGGTTCGCAGAGACTGCGCAACGTTATTAATAAAGGTCTTACCGAAGAGGATATTTTAGCCGGCGCAAAACTCGCATTTGAAGGCGGATGGAACAAGGTAAAACTGTACTTTATGCTGGGGCTTCCGACCGAAACGGAAGAAGATATCAAGGGAATCGGTCTTCTTTGTAACGAAATCTGCAAAACCTATTTTGAAACCGTTCCGAAGGAAAAGAGAAACGGTCAGAAAATACAGGTAACGGCCAGCACCTCTTTCTTTATTCCAAAGCCTTTTACCGCATTCCAGTGGGCACAGATGAATACCGAAACGGATTTCCGTGAAAAAGCATATCAGACCCGTCTCGGCATAATGGCCACGCTGAATCAGCGAAGCATCAAATACAACTGGCACGATACCGATGTATCTGTCTTAGAAGGGGTTTTCGCCAGAGGAGACCGTAAAATAGCCGAAGCAATCCAAAAAGCTTATGAAAACGGCTGTGTATTTGATGCCTGGAACGAAACATTCCATTATGACCGTTGGCTTAATGCATTTGAAGAATGCGGTCTTTCCATTGAATTCTATACTACCAGAAAACGGGAAGATGATGAAATTTTCCCCTGGGATTTTATCGATATCGGCGTAAGCAAGGCATTTTTATTAAGAGAATGGCATAACGCCATAGAAGAGAAGGTCAGTCCAAACTGCCGTATGCAGTGCCAGGGATGCGGCGCAGCAACTTACGGAGTCGGTCTTTACTGTCCGGGAAAAAAATAAAAAAAAGTAAATACGGAAACTGTTTTAAAATATGAAATTAAGAGTACGTTTTTCAAAATTCGGTCCAATTAAATATATCGGACATCTCGATATCATGCGTTTTGTCCAAAAAGCCATAAAGGCCGCCGATGTCCCCGTTAAATATACGGAAGGCTTCTCGCCGCATCAGGTGCTTTCTTTTGCTGCACCGCTGGGAGTCGGAACGGAATCGGAAAGCGAATACTTTGATTTAGAAGTTGTCAGCATGGAAGGCTGTGAAACCTTTGTTTCCCGGCTGAATGCTCAAATGTGCGAAGGTTTAACGATTCTTGGCATTTACGAGCTTCCCGAGCATGCAAAAAATGCCATGGCCTCCGTTTCCGCCGCTTCTTATCGAATCAAATTACATAACGAAGATGCGAAGGCTGTCTTAGCCGATGCCGTAAGGAATTTTATCAATGCCGATGTTGTTTTATCTTATAAAGAAACCAAAACCGGCATCAAGGAACGCAATTTAAAGGAAGCAGTATACGAAATCGGAACAGAAGAGGATTCTCTTTTTTTTACCTGCGATGCATCTTCCGGCGGAAATTTAAAGCCTTCGGCATTATTGGAAGCACTTCTTTTACCTTATCAGATTCCATGTAAGCCATGGGATTACGATTTGATCCGTACGGAAGTCTATAAAACAGGAGAAAAATCGGATTCCTATGTTCCTTTATTCGAAGGATTAAAGGCGGTACCGAATGATTAAGCCAAAAACAAGAAATCAGGACGGAAAACTCCTTTCAAAATCGGGAATGCAGGATCTGGTTCTGATTTATACAACCTACGAAAACAAAAAAATCGCTGCCATAATCAATAACGGTTCCATGATTCAGATTTTTACCGAAGGAAAAGGATTAAGGCGGGGCAGTATCTGCATCGGAAAGGTGTCGGAAATCAAAGAAGAAATCAATTCCGCTTTTCTGCAGATTGCCGATAAACAGAAATGCTTTGTTCATTTAGACGAATTAAAAGAAGAATTCAACTTGACCAGACCCGGCAAAAGCATAAAATGCGGTGATTCCTTTTTGATTAAAATCATAAAAGAGCCTGCTAAAAATAAACTTGCGACCGGAAGCACATCGTTATCCGAAGAAGAAGAACAATATCGCGTAATTGCACAAAGCCGGACCGATTATTCCGTATTAAAATATGGAAATTCTTATTTAGAAGAGGCTTTTTCTGCCTTTCTTTCTTTGACTGACCCGGACAATACAGCCACAGGCAGAACACGAATCATAACAGATGACAGTAAAGTATATTCCATAATAAAAGAGTATACCGTGCCGGAAGGTTGCGAAATTCAATTTTACGAAGACAGTCTGGTATCCCTTTCGGTTCTGTTCGGATTAACCGGTAAAATATCAGAAGCTCTCAGTCGTCGCGTCCGGTTAAAATCCGGTGCGGAACTGACTTTTGATTCTACCGAGGCTTTTCTTTCAATTGATGTCAACTCCGGCAAATCTTCCGGAAAAAACAAACTTCCGAAAGAGCAGTATTTATCCTTAAACCTGGAAGCTGCGTCCGAAATCTGCCGCCAGGTAAAGCTACGCAACCTGTCTGGTATTATTTTGATTGATTTTATCAACATGTCCGACTCCGAACAGAATCGAATTCTGATTGATTATATGAAAGAAAACGTTGAAAAATCCGACCCGCTTTTTCATATAATTGACATTACAAAACTCGGAATTATGGAAACCACAAGGCAAAAAACAGGTATGTCATTATTTGAACAATTTAATTCGTGAACTTTTTATGTTTTTTGTAAGATTTAACAAAAATATCTTGAAAAACGACCTGTTTGTTGTTATTATATTCATATCCGAGTGATATTATAGTTTTTACGCTAAATAACCAAAGTCTATTATATAGATTTTGTGTTATTTTTCGCTTTTAAAGTAGGGTATAGCATCATTCGGAGTGTATATTGGGAATGAAAGGGAGGTTTATTTATAATGGCAAACGCTCAAGTTTTTACTTGTAATTACGGCGGCAGCATTA
>CACZRH010000130.1 GCA_902783455.1 uncultured Lachnospiraceae bacterium
CAAGCCTGTGTATACGGCGAATATTTTTGATGCCGAAGGCGGTCTGGATCTGTATTCGGTTTCTGCGCTGACGGGTGATTTGAACACGGAAGTTACCGTGGATGTGTATCGTCTGAAGGATGGTTTCGCTGACCCGACCGATGGGGAGAAGGTGGCATCCGTGACGGATACGTTCACGTTTGCAGGATATCACAGGTTCCTGCTGAAAGAGAAGCTGCACTTCGAGGAAGGCGAGAAACTTTCGATTGTGGTAAAAGAGAGCGTCATGACCGAGGAAGGTGAGAAGTTTGCGATTGTGAATACTACTGCACTCGGGAAGGACGGTGCGGACCGCTTCACGAAGGAGCATGAGGGATCGGAATTGAAGATTTCGAAGTATGTTTACGGAATTGTAAATCCGGGCGAGAGTTTTGTGGCTTACGAAGACGGAGAGTGGCATGACTGGGCGAAGGAAGTCGAGGCCCTTAGTAAAGAGGATGAAAATATTGGGTATGTGTCATTTGACAATCTGCCGATTAAAGGGTATGCGGTGAAGTGTGAGGACGCGCAGTGATGTGCTGTTGGTGCGCGGTGATGTGCGAGTGGCGCACAGTGATATGCGGCTGGTGCACAGTGATATGCGAGTGGTGCAAAAAATGACACAACATCCCCGTCCCCATGTGTCATAAATTAAGGAGTTGTTTATGAGAAAGAAAGTGAAGAAGATATGTTTTCGCAGAATATTGCCTGGGGCGTTGTCGCTTGGCATGGTGTTGATTCTGCTGTGGAATTCCGCGGTTTTTGCGTATGCGAATCCGGTGGCTGGAGGCGGAGATAGTGATGTCGCGACAACATCTGAAGTGGTGCAGAGTGATGGGCCATCTAAGGTCATTGCCTGCTTTCAGCTATCCGGTGAGGAAGAAACCTTTGATGCGGAGGCGTTCTTAGAGGAAGTCAGTGCGGAATATCCCGATATTGAAGGATTTGAAGCGCTGATGACAATGCCGGGGGATGGCGATTCGGTCCTTCTTCTTGCTACTGCCACGTCAGAGATTTTATCCTGCGGGGACCTGATTGGCATGCTTTCTGCGAGGGACGATGTTCTTTATGCGGAGGAAAACAGCACTTGTCAGACGGCGTCCACAGATCAGACGAACCTTCAGTACAATGCGAACGGGGAGTTCGGCATAGGCGTGGAAGGCTGGAACACCTATGACAAAAGCGGCAAACCGACGCCAAAAGTGGATACTTCAGATTTTGTGGTTGCGGTTGTGGACTCAGGAGTAGATTACACGCATGAAGATTTGAAGGATGTGATGTGGTCGGATGGTTTAAAATATCCGTCGCTTGTAAAGCTCGGCGGCGGTAAATACGGAATCTGTACCTGCAAAAATGACACATTCGGTAAAGAGTATGATTCCACCGACCCCATAGCTGATGATAAGCATGGCACGCATGTAGCGGGTATCATCGCCGCGAATTGGAACGGGATCGGTACCAGTGGTATGGCAAGTGGCTGTAAAATCATGGCCGTGAAGATTTCGAACAATCAGGGAACGAACTCCTTGGAGGAAGCAATTCGCGGATATAAGTATATCATCGAGGCCAAAAAGGCCGGCGTGAATGTATGCGTAATCAACAATTCCTGGCACGATAGTGTATTCGGGCACACGATGGACTTACTGGTCCGGGAAGCCGGCGAGTTGGGGATTATAAGCGTCTGCGCAGCCGGAAATACGGAAGATAATATTGACCAAAACGACATTATGGCGTCCTCGTTTTATCACAATCCCTACGTAATTGTGGTGGGTGCGTCGGATGAAAACGGAAACCCGACAGTATACTCCAGCTACGGAAAGCGAAACGTTGACGTTTTTGCACCGGGCGATAAAATCTGGTCGACCATCCCGACAAAAATGGGCGAGCTCGATCCGGACGGTGAAGCGTATGAAAAAGATGGCGTAAAATACGAAATGGATTTTTCGAAAGCGAATGATATAAAAGCAGCGCCGTTTTATATCCACCCAAGCACGGACTTAGAGCAAAAAACCGTGCTTTCGATGGAAAATACTTCCGACGGCAGGGTTTTAAAAGCCGAGCCGGATAATGAATTTAAACAGATTTATGTAGAGACCGCGCCGCTTGGTGACGTATCGGCATGCGGCGGAATCGTTGTCGAAATGTATTTTAAAGAACTGACTGATATGTCCATTCAGTGCTATGATGCAACCGATTACGATGACGAACCAGGGTCCTCTGCCAGCATAAAATATGAGCCGGGATTCCATCGCATTGCGGTACCTTTTCCGCCCCAGGCGGATTTGACAAACCCCACCCTTGGCATTTCATTTTCGAATATTACCGGGCAAGACATAAACGAAGTTTATCTTAAAAAAATCTCCGTCATCGATTCCTTTTTACCCTATGGATATGACAGCGGAACGTCCATGGCGACGCCGGCCGTATCCGGCGAGGCAGTGAATTTGTTTGCGGCATTTCCGGAGGAACCGGCGGATAAAATCGCAGCCCGGATCATCGGAAGCGTACAGCAGCGTGACACATTAGCCGAAAAATGCGTATCCGGCGGTCTTGCAAGACTCGATTATGCACTTGCCGGCAATACCGTGCCCGTAATTCAAACGAGCGAACTATCCGGGAATCAGCTGACAATCGGCGGATATTTTTTCGGAGAGGAACAGGGGATTATAAGAATCGACGGGAAAGAATATGAAGCGGATTCCTGGGCCGATGACAAAGTTGTTGTAACGCTTCCGGAGGATTTCGAAGCGGGTGAAAAATGCGTGGAAATCGAAACTTCGGAGGGGCGCAAAGGGCATTCTTATGAGAGCATCGGAAGGCCTGCGATTCTATATGACAGACTGCCGCTTCCCGGAAGGGAATTAAGTGAGGATCAGCCGGGTGTGTATACCGTGACGTCCGATGAATTTGATTATACGTTCTACAGCGATGAAATCAAGTCCATGACCGGTCTTGACGGCAGTCTTTACGTGGTTGTCGCGAGCACTTCGGAGAAAACGGGTGACGGGAATCATCCGCAGGGGACGGCGATTTTTCAATATGAAATCGAATCGAAGACATGGAGTCTGGCATATTCCGACACGGAGCATTCGCCTGCGGAGGGCGCCTGCACGTGGGACGGAAAGCTGATTTTCTTTGCGATTGATGAGTTTGAAAATAAATCGTATCTCGGCATTTTTGACCCGGAGACGAAGGAGGTTTCGTATAAGCTTCTGACGGAAGAGGGGCTTATAAAGAATAATGGACTGATCAATACCGGGAAGGGGATTTTTGCGGTTGGCGGCTTAATCAGCTCGCATAATCTTTTAAGGCAGGGCCGGATTTACGAGGTAATTCGAAAGCTGGATGTGGAAACCATGACGTTTTCCGAGATGTATCAGCTCGGCGAGAAATACTTGCCGCAAAATGATAACCCCGGGCTCGTTTACGATGACGACGGGAATTTCTATATTCTCGGCGGGCGCGGGAATGTTGATTTGAACGATGAAGTGTATAAGGTGATCGTGTATGGGGAAGGGGATGAGATTCCTGATTCCGGAGAAGCCGGGGATTCGGGGCGCGATAGCG
>CACZRH010000131.1 GCA_902783455.1 uncultured Lachnospiraceae bacterium
TAGGAATAAAAGAATGTTTGATAGTGATTTTGCCAAAAGTGAATATATCGAAAAAGACAATGTTGTTTTCCATACATGGAAAAAGGAAGCGCATTTTGATGACTATAGAAAGCCGGTAGAAGCATCCTTGGAAATGTTGAGAGAACATAAAAACAGTATTTTTATTGTAGATGCCCGAAATGGATTTGAGGATGTGAAAGAAGACGTCGAATGGGGATTTTCGTTCTTCCTTCCGGAACTCAAGAAGACGGGGTGTACAATATGGGGATTTATTTTGCCGGAGATTTCGAATATTGAAGGTGAAATCGATTTATGGACGAAAGAAATTGAGAAAAGTTTCCGTGTAATAAGAGCGACTTCTTATGAAGAGATTATAAAACATTCACTTGGAATTAAAATTTAATGAAACTTTCAGTATTCCTAAATAGAGGGAAAAATGAATATAGAAAAGATAATTGATAATATAAAAAAATATAATTATACAACTTTAGAGGTAGGAAATAATGAAAATAATAACAAATAAATTTGCGAAAACGACGGCTATTATATTGACAGTGGCATTCAGCTTTTCGATTGCGGGATGTAATAATGTTACTTCTGTTTATCCTGAATCTGTTGATCCGGAACCTATCGAGGGAAATATTACGGAATCTGACCCCGAAGTGGCAGAGCCGACTAAAGAGCCGGTTGTTGTTTCCGAAGATGAACCGGAAGAGGAGCAGGAAGATAACACTGCAACGAAGGAGATAATAGCTACTGACATTGAATCGCAACTGAAAATAATTGCGGATAATTACGATCTCTTTTTCAATACAATGTTTCCTGAAGGTGTTGTGTATCCGAATACCAATATAGCTGTTACCGATTTGAATCATAACGCAAGGCTTGAAGCAATTGTTTCAACATGTCAGGGAAGTGGTGCATTCTCAACTACTTATTTTTATGAAATATCCGAAGATTATTCTTCTTTAGATAAGCTTAATATAAATGGTGACGTAGAATATGATACCGCGGCAGACTTTCTTGTGAGCGAAATGTATGTCGATGATGATTATGATTACACGGTATTTGATTGCTATAAAAAGGATGATGAATATTATTACCTGATTAAAGACTATTGCAGTGCAGGATGGTCTGAAAAATTTATAGCTTACTTTTCGTATTCTATAAACGGAGGAGTTAAAAGAGATTTGGTGGGCGGCTGTTATGTATCTCCTGATTCGGATACGGATACTTTGATAGTTCATACAAAACTCACTGATTCTTTAAATGAACGTTTTGCTGATAAAGAATCATATATGACTTATATGAATGAGTATTGGTCTGAATATGAGAAGCAAAGCAACTGCGCTATTAAATGGGTAGCTTTATCTGATGATGAAGATTTTCTTGAGAGCATCAAAAAATCATACGAAGCGTTTAATCCTGAGTGTGGCCGGTTTGATGTTATAGATTACGAGTATGAAACATTTTTCTCGTCATGGTATCAGGGCTATGAATATGTAGTTGAGACTGAATAAACTTTGAAAATAGCAGAATAAGAACTGAAAGACAGGAGGCAACAAATGGAAAGACCAACACCACCCTGGGCAAACGAACTGCCGGAAGGCGCTTTTGTGACATACGCACCGACATATCCGACGGGAAAGTATTTTAACAGATTTAAAAGTGATGAAGCTTTCGGGCTTAAATATTTTTATTTTGATCCGACTGAAAACGGATACCCCAAGAGAGACGATTACCCGTTGCTTATATTCTTTCACGGTACAAGTAATGCGTTGGAGGGAGAACTTTGCATTAATTATACAGGAGCTGAAATGTACGCATCCGACAGTTACCAGAAGGATCTTGGCGGAGCATATATTTTAATCCCTCTTGCGAACGAATCACGCGGTGAAGACGGAAGAGTAATCGGAGCATGGGACGAAGAATATGTTGAACCCGTTATGTCGCTTATCGATGAATTTATAAAGAAGCACACACCCGGTGTAAGCGCGAAAGTTTTATTCGGCAATTCGAGCGGCGGAAGATTTACTTTTACGATTTCGACACATCATCCCGACAAATTCGATATTATAATTCCTGTCGGATCCTGCATGATTCCGTCCGATGAAGTGCTGGATGATTATGATAAAAACGGAGTAACGCTTTTCCTGGCGTTCAGCAAGCATGATGAATTTACTCCGTTTTACGAAGAAATAAATCCCAGACTCGAGAGAGTCAGA
>CACZRH010000132.1 GCA_902783455.1 uncultured Lachnospiraceae bacterium
ATGAGAAGCAGTCTGATGAGAAGAATCATCACGCTGCCGCTTGGAGTTTTCGATGAGGACGGAACCGGAAAAATCAGAAGAATCGTCAGTGATTCGACTGCCGCAACGGAGACCTATATCGCGCATACTCTTGCGGATAAAACGGTTGCTGCGATTACACCGGTAGGACTGTTGGTTTTGGTTTTTGCATTTAACTGGAAAATCGGTCTGATCTGCATGATTCCGGCAGTCATCGGATTTATTTGCATGATGTCCATGATGGGAAAAGGTATGCAGGAAAAAATGAAAGAGTACCAGGATGCCCTGGAAACCATGAGCAGCGAGGCAACCGAATATGTCAGAGGCGTTCCGGTTGTAAAAACCTTCGGTCAGACCGTTCATTCCTTCAAACGATTTAAGGACTGCATTGACGGGTACGGAAAGTGGACTACGGATTATACATTAATGCTCCGCTTCCCGATGATGGGATTTATGACATGCATTAATGCCATTTTTGCATTCCTTGTAATAGCTGCTTTTATATTTACGAAGAATGGTGTGACGAGTGCGGTGCTTCTGAATATCATGTATTACATTATCATCACACCGCTTGTTACGATTGCGCTTACCAAGATTGCATACTCCGGAGAAGCAGAGATGAATTTAATTGATGCATTAAAACGTGTGGATAAAATCATGGAAATAAAGCCTCTCGGTGAGGGAAAATCGTCGGAAAGACCGGTGGATTTCGGTATTGAAATCGACAATGTATCCTATCGATACAAAGACGCAACACGGAATGCGTTAAGCGATGTTTCCATCTCCATAAACCCGGGAGAACATGTGGCATTTGTGGGCCCGTCCGGATCCGGAAAAACTACAATGGCAGAGCTGATGGTACGTTTCTTTGATGTAACGGAAGGTGCAATCAGAATCGGCGGAGTGGATGTAAAGAATATGCCTTCTTCCTATTTGATGAAACAGGTTTCGTTCGTGTTCCAGGACAGCCGTCTGATTAAAAAATCAATTCTTGAAAATGTTCGAATGGGCAAGCCGGATGCGAGCGACGAAGAAGTAATGGAAGCTTTGAAGAAGGCACAGTGCATGGATATTATCGAGAAGCTTCCGAACGGAATCCATACGGTAATCGGAGAAAAAGGCACGTATCTTTCGGGAGGAGAACAGCAGAGAATTACGATTGCGCGAGCGGTCTTAAAAGACGCACCGATTCTGATTCTGGACGAGGCAACAGCGTTTGCGGATCCCGATAATGAAACCAAAGTACAGGCAGCTTTTGATGAAATGTCAAAAGACAAAACCCTGATTATGATTGCTCATCGGTTAAGCACAGTAATGAATGCGGACCGGATTTTTGTGATGGATGACGGAAGATGCGTGGAATCCGGAACGCATGAGGAACTGATGCAGATTGACGGTTTATATAAGCGCATGTTTGATGAGTATTCCAAATCAATTGAATGGAAGGTAGGTGCATAAAATGATCGAAAAATTACAGCATAAATATGCGCTCTCACGTCAGGGCGCAAAGGACATGATTAAGGCATGCATTTGCGTGGCAATCGCCAATATTGTTTTGATGATGCCGGCAGGTATTTTGTATACGTTGATAAAAGACCTTTTGAATAACGAACTGACGAAGGAGCGAATTCCGTTCTATGTAATTGCGTCCGTAGTGGTTATCGTTCTGATTGCGGTTACGAATTTTATACAATATAACGCGACATTTCTTACTACATATCGCGAAAGCGGCGTCAGAAGAACGGCGATCGCGGAGAAGCTTCGAAAACTTCCGCTTTCCTATTTTGGGAAGAAGAATATTGCAGATCTCACAACCAATATTATGGGTGACTGTGCCATGATTGAAACCGCCTCGAGTCACTGGATTCCTGAACTGATTGGTGCGCTGGCTTCCGTTACTTTAGTCGGAATCAGTATGTTCATCTTCTTTGACTGGAGAATGGTACTTGCAAGTTTCTGGGTAATTCCGGTTGCATTCATCATCGTCATTACCTGTTCCGGTGCGGAGAAAAGAGCGGTAAGAAAAAATCAGGCCATAAAGCTGGATATGTCGGACGGAATTCAGGAGTGCCTGGAATCCATTCGTGATTTAAGGGCGAATAATGCGGAAGAAGCATATATGGAAGAACTGGACGGGAAGATTAAGAAGGTTGAAAAATATGCGCTTTTTAC
>CACZRH010000133.1 GCA_902783455.1 uncultured Lachnospiraceae bacterium
AAACTGTGCATTCGTATTCAAAATATTACCAAGAAGAATTTCCGTTCCGACAAAAATAAATTCCGCATTCATAGAGCTTCTCCTTTAATGATTCACTAATCTACTTCTTTGAGTACTCCCCTGTTTTTCACCAGATAATCCACAAGTGAGAAAATCGTCAGAAGACATACCAGCCACTGAAGCACAATTCCCACCACGCGAATCTGGGAAATATCCATAATCAGGAAACATACCATAACCATCTGTGCTGCCGTTTTTACTTTTCCCCAGATACTTGCGGCAATCACACTTCCTTTTTCCGCTGCCACAAGACGAAATCCGCTGATGATAAAATCCCTGGCGATAATAATCATGACCAGCCAGATATTCACTTTTCCGAGTGCCATCAGACCAATCAGCGCAAGATTTACCAAAAGCTTGTCTGCCAGCGGATCCATAAATTTGCCGAAGTTGGTAACCAGATTGTATTTTCTGGCAATCTTTCCGTCCAGCGCATCCGTAATGGCAGCCAGAATAAAAATTCCGAGTGCTATCCATTTGCAATACGGCTCTATGGCCGGAATATTAAACGGCAGGAAATCTTTCTGATTCAGTAAAAAAAACAAAAAAACCGGAATCATAAAAACTCTTGCCAGAGTCAGTTTATTCGGTAAATTCATCACATATTTCTCCAATTAAATCATATTCGTTACAGTCGGTAATGCGTACACGAACCAGATCCCCGCTGTAATAATCGGCATCACTGTCGATAAAAACAAACCCGTCCACTTCCGGAGCATCCAGATAAGTTCTTGCAACATAAACATCATCTTCCGGAATCTTTCCCTCAATGAATGCTTCCATCTCTTCTCCGATGCGCTCCTTCGCTTTTTCAAACGCAATCTGCTGCTGAATTTGCATCAGCTCATCGCGTCTTTGTTCCTTTATTTCATCCGGAATCTGATCCGGCATTTCGGCAGCGGGAGTGCCCTCTTCCCTGGAATAAGCAAAAACACCGAGTCGGTCAAAACGCATTTCTATTATAAATTCCTTCAGAATTTCAAAGTCTTCCTCCGTCTCGGAAGGAAAGCCCGATATCAGAGTTGTCCGGATACATAAATCCGGAACAATACGCCGCATCATGGCAATACGGTCTCTTAACTCGGCATTCGAAGTTCTTCTTCCCATACGTTTCAAAATCCGGTCGGATGCATGCTGGATGGGAACATCCAGATAATGAAGAATCTTCGGTTCGGATGCGATGACCTCCATCAGCTCTTCGGTAATTTCTTCCGGATAACAGTAAAGAATCCGGATCCAGCGAAGATTCTCAAGGGTACAGAGTTCCTTCAAAAGCTTTCCAAGCGACTTTTCCCCGTAAAGGTCCGTTCCGTAAAGCGTGGTTTCCTGCGCTACTAAAATCAGCTCTTTTACACCGACTTCATTTACCAGATATTCCGCCTCTTTCAAAAGAGATTCCATCGAATAGGAACGGTACCTTCCCCTCATGGAGGGAATTGCACAGTAGGTACAGCGTTTATCGCAGCCTTCGGCTATTTTTAAATATGCGTAATGACCGCCCGTCGTTACCGAACGTCCCGCAAATTCCGGAAGTTCCCGGTCAATGGAAGGAATAATGCTGACCTTTTGACCTGCAAGTGTCTTTTTTACAGCCTCTATAATCTCCGGAACCGCCATGGTTCCCAATACCGCATCAATTGCCGGGATTTCCTCCAAAAGTTCATCCGCATAACGCTGTGCCAGACATCCGCATACAATCAGGACCTTCAGGCTGCCGGTTTCCTTTAAATCGGACAGCTCGAGAATTGTATCCACGCTCTCCTGCTTTGCATCCAGAATGAAACTGCAGGTATTTACCACAGCAACATCGGCAGCTTGTTCATCATCCGTGATTTCATATCCCTCATGTGACAGCATGGAAATCATCACTTCGGAATCCACCAGATTCTTGTCACAGCCAAGTGAAGCAAAAAAAACTTTCATGCAATCTCCTAATTCTTCAGACAATCCGTCAGACTGTCAAAGCACAAAATCGATTTATGCTTCCTCATCACCGATAATCTTGATTTTGGATTCCTGAAGTTCCTCAACCGCTACGGATAAGGGTTTCTTGGAACCTGCCTTTACAAGCGGTTCTGCTCCGTCGATAATCTGGCGTGCTCTTTTGGAGGTTGCCATTACGATGGAATAGCGGCTGTTTACGATGGGGGTTTCGCCGGGCTCAACCTCGCTGTTTACAACAGCCATTAAATCTGAATAGGAAGGATGTAACATCATAGTAAAGCTCCTTTCGAAAAGCATTGCTTTTCCTCAAATTATTTTAGTTCTTCCCTGATTCTTTCAAGGAATTCATAACATCTTTTCGGCGATGCCTTTGCAGCATCTATATAGGAAACCGCGTCTTTCACGCAGGTATCTATATCATCATTAATTAAAATGGCATCATACCGGTCCATTAATACCGATTCTTCTTTTGCTCTTAAAAGTCTTTTTTCGACCACATCCGGCGTCTCGGTTCCCCGGCCGATCAAACGTTTTCGAAGTGTTTCGGCATCCGGAGGTGTTACAAAAATCAAAAATGCCTGCGGAAATTTTTCTTTTATCTGAAGGGCGCCCTGCACCTCGATTTCCAGGATGACATCTTTTCCCTTCGACATCTGTTCCATTACATACGCTTTCGGCGTTCCGTAATAATTGCCGACATAGCAGGCATGTTCCAGGAATCCGTCTTCCGCAATGGTTTTTTCAAATTCTTCCTTTGTCACAAAGAAATACTCCCGTCCGTCCTTCTCGCCGTTTCTCGGACTTCTGGTGGTCATGGAAATACTGAGTGCAAACCTGTCATATTCGGAAATCAGTCTTTTGACCAAAGTACCTTTTCCCGCACCAGCAAAACCGGATATTACAATTAAGTCGCCCTGCTTATTCATATCTTTTCTCTCACATTTATATTTATTCACTTCTCGATGCTATGGTTTCCGGCAAAAGTGCGGATAAAATCACCTGTCCGTCCGACATCACCAAAACAGCCTTGGTTTTTCTGCCCTGTGTCGCATCCACTGCGATTCCCTGTTCTTTGGCATTCTGAACCAGACGTTTTACCGGAGCCGCATCCGGACTCACAATTGCATCCACGCGGTCGGCATTTACCATATTCCCATATCCGATATGTACAAACTGCGCCATAAATCTCCTGCTCTTGAAGGATTCCTCATTTTTTCGAATTCTAAATATAATTTCCTCTTAAATTCCGAATTCAAAAAAGATTCCTCTTATTATCCCGGATTTATTCCAAATTCTGAATCTGCTCTCTGACCTTCTCAATGCAGGTTTTTAAATCAATTGCCGCATTGGCGATTTCTAAATCGGTGGTTTTCGAAAGCGTCGTATTCGCTTCGCGGTTCATCTCCTGCGCAATGAAATCAAGCTTCCTTCCGACTTCACCACCGGCATTTAAAGTATCCTTTGTCGCTTTGATATGACTCTTTAAACGAACCAGCTCTTCATCCACACAGGATTTATCCGCAAAAATCGTCACCTCGGTAAGAATCCGGTTCTCATCCACGGTATTGTCGCCTAAAAGCTCTTCTACCTTGGCAGTCAGCTTCTGACGGTATTCTTCAATAATAACCGGAGACTTTTCGGTAATAAATTCAACCGACGAAGTCATTTCATCCAATTTTCCGAGCAGATCCGCTTTTAAATTCTCTCCTTCACGTTCCCTGCTTTCGGAAAAACTCTCGGCTGCCTTTCGCGTTGTCAGCGTCAGGACTCTTTCAATGGCTTCCTCATCCACTTCCGCTTCATCCGCCTCAAATACTTCCGGATATCTCGAAAGCGTGGATACTCTCGTATCATTCTCCAGTCCGAAATCTTCGGCAATCTGATTTAAGTACTCCATGTATTTTGCCGCAACTTGTTTATTATAGCGGATGTTAACATTCTGCTCTTCCAAATCCTCGTATGTAATAAACACATCCACCTTGCCGCGCTTAATGGATTCCTTTAATACATTTCGAACCGTTGCCTCAAAGAAGCCGAGACGCTTCGGCATTTTAATGCTTAAATCCAGATATCTGTGATTTACCGATTTGATTTCCACACTGCATTTGCATTTTTCATCGCTGTACTCATACCGGCCGAAACCGGTCATACTTTTTACCATATCCGTAACCCCTTTTAATCTTTTTTGCGTTTTGCGCATAAACCCCCGCACATAGTCCACTATATTATACTGAATAAGGCTTTTTCCGTCAAGAAATACAAATCATATGCGAAATAATACTTTATGAGGGCGCGGGCATGTGCATGTGCATAAAAAACAGCAGAATACCGTCTGG
>CACZRH010000134.1 GCA_902783455.1 uncultured Lachnospiraceae bacterium
TCGGATGAAGATATGAATCAGCTGATTCTCGACTGGAATTTAAATGATGGTCTGCAACAGGAATGCTATAGAAATGCGGTTCCCAAACAATACAGAATGCTTTTTGATGCGTCCGCGATTATCGTTCCTCTTCTGAAAGAAAAGACGGATATTCTCCATCCGGAAAACTATTCTTCGCTGAACGGCTTTGCATCGATATGGTGCAGTATTGAGAACATTTTTCTCGCAGCCACTGCGGAAGGATACGGATGCAACCTTCGCATCCCGCTTGGGAATGAAGGGGCACATTCAAGAGAAGTACTTCAGTTTCCCGAAGACTATTATATGCCGTGTTTTATCGGCATCGGAAAACCAAAGGAAGATGCACCCGTGCCGAAGCAAAAAGAAATTGATGTAAAAGACAGAATACATTGGAATAAGTATTAAAGGGGATTACCTATCTTCAGGTAACGCACTCCGTAGATACTGCTTTGATTGGGGACAGAATCATCCGGCTTGACAGCGGGAAACTTGTCGGTTAGAAATACAAAGATACGCAGAAGAAAAGGGGTTTTTAAAATGAAAAAATTGTATGACTTATCAAAAAAATATCCGATTCTTGCAGGTATAGTCGGCTTTTTTATAATATACTTTTCGTTTTTGAATACTCCGGCAGCGCAGGACCCAAATAGTTATAAAGAAGCTGTTTTAAGATTTATACTTACTATAGCATGTACCGCATTTATTGCGCTTATATCCGGGGATAAGATTCTGGTTAACAGTAGTAATAAGACGGCATACGGCATATTAATGGGAATTCCTCTTATTATGGTTAATGCTGTTTTTGGACTCCTTGATCTAATTCTGCATTTAAAAGATTCCGATCCTTTGGTACAGGGATGGTTACCAAAGATTTTATTGTCGGCTGTATTTTATCTGTCGTTGGGATTTTTTGAAGAGACACTGTTTCGAGCGCTGATTAACGATGCAATTTTATATCAATTCCGTAATAAGCGTGGTGTTTTTGTTGCAATTGCATTAATATCGTCGTTTACATTCGGAATTTTTCATGTTTGGGGTTCGGATATACATAATCTGACTACCTTTGCGCAGGCTTTTCTTAAAACAATATCGTGTGCTTTAGCCGGTTTTCTGTTTCTGACGGTGTATTGGAAGACGAGAAATATTGTTGCCTGTGCAATAATTCATGGCATATGCGATTATTCTACAGTACTTACCATGGATTTATTTACAGGTGATAAAGAGGTGGAAGGATATGTAATGGAGGGAGCGACTGACATAGGGGAATTTACGGTAGATAACGGAGTTGCCCAGTGTTTTACATATGTTATTCAGATTATTCTTCTTATAATCGCATTACTTATAATGCTTAGGTTTATTAAGACTATAGACTTTAAAAAGATACGCGAAGAGTGGTAGTGGATTATGGACAATAAGGAAGTAAAAAAAGCGAAACGGAAGCGCCGTCTGAAAATAATCGGCAGGGTTATGCTCGTAATAGCGGGCCTGATTTTGGTGCTTTTATTTATTTTTCACAGGCTGATTATCGATGCGGCAAAAATATTACACGGAAAGAATCGGTTTGAAAAGCAGGGGGAGATTGAATACCGGGAGGTGAAGCTGACCAAGGAGCAGATGCTCGAGGATTTCGACTACCTTTTTGATGTTACCGTGAACACGTCGCTCCATAAAGATCTTGCGGAGCAGTACTATGGTGTTGATTATGACGAAATTTACGAGACCTATAAGGCGCGCATCGAAAACTGCAAAGATGAATACGAGTTTGTTTCCACCATGATTTCGCTGGATCAGAAAGTCCCCGGAGGCCATAATTTTATGCTTCCTCCGATGGAAAAGCTGATGGATAATTTTGAGATGACGGAATTCTTCGATGAAGAAACCAGAAGCGTCAATTATGCACTGTGCAGGCAGTTCGAAGAGAAAATGGCCGGATATAATGAGAAGGGCATTTTAGCATGTTATTATGACGGTGACTATATCTTTAAGGACGCTGTTTACTGCGATTACGAGACCATCGACGGACTTGCGAATACGCGACTTGTTTCGTTAAACGGAAAGCCGGTAAGCGAAGTGGTAAAGGAGCTCGATGTAATGGAGCCGTGGCATTACGATTCCATTCATGATATGGTATGCCCGATGAAGCTGATTTTTAACGAAAGTGTCGGGGAAAAATATGAGGCCGTGCTTGAGCGCGAAGACGGAAGCACTTTTACGACGGAACTATATAATTCAGCAGAGTACAATCTGGCATTTCGGTACCGTTCGAGAATTTATAAGGATCGTTTCGACACGTCTAACAATCCCGTGACGAGCAGTTTGCATTATTCCGTTGAGGGTGACAAGGACAGAAAACTGGTCTACATCCGCTGCTGGGAATGCATCACCGGGGAACAGAAACAGCTTGAGGCGGACATCAGGAA
>CACZRH010000135.1 GCA_902783455.1 uncultured Lachnospiraceae bacterium
GTTTTTCGCACCCCTGATCCCGAAGAATAAATAAGTCCTCCGAAGGATTGGGTTCTTTTTTATCCAAAAGAACAAGCTGCGGTTTATAGCAATTGAACCAGTCGGAATTCAGATTCAATACCACAATCTGCTCTCCTGTTCCCGGCAAAAATTCCGTCGTAAAAACAGGTACCGGGGATTGGGTTCCGACAGTATCCGTAAAATTATCCACTACCTGTCGGTACTTCTTTGAAAGTGCGCAGCCTTTTACGACCCAGTTGGAATATGCCGGAATATCCGGCTGGGAAGAAAGGGAATCCTTCGGTTTTTCCAAAAGATATGCCGCTAACAGTTTTAAATCCCGGTCATAGAATCCTTTGTTCTTTTTTTCCAGTTCAGAATTCTTCAAATCAACTTCAAAGCCAAGACCATAATTATGCAACGGGCCTCTGGCTATGGCATCTGCAATTATTTCATCAAAATATATGGCATTATAATCGTTTGCCTTGTTGCTTTCCAAACGACTTTGGTTCCAGCTTTTTTTCTTAATGCTCTTAAGCTGTTCGCATAATGTTTTGGCGGTATCTTCAGACAGTGTTTTTGTTATATATGTCGGCAGCCAGTCTTTTACATGTTTAAAAGCCGGTTTTTCGAGAAGCTTATAGATATCATATTCTTCCTGAAATCCCTCCTGAAAACCGCACCATAAATTTAATAAATACACAATCTGTGCAATCGGAAGATCTTCTTCATAATAGGCATACCGGGAAATAATGGTTAATGCCCGCTTAACTCCCGTAAAAGTACATGTTTTATTATTCATTCTGGCGAGATTTCCCGGTTTCATTCTTTCCGGAAAACCTGTTTTTAATGCACATGTATATTCTTCAAATTCGAGAAACTCATTTAACATTATGAATCCTCCTCTGAATCATCTTCCCAAAGAACAGCCTCTTCATCTTCTTCCTCATCTTCCAACAAGTCTGTCTCTTCTTCCAATATTTTCATAACGGGAAGATCATCCGCTTCTTCCGACCATTTTTTATATGGCATATTATCGGTAATCAACTGGTATTCTTTTAATGCGGAAAGATGATCTCCATCGAACAGCTTCCAGAAAAAGGACGGTCTTATCTGATAGAAATACCAACAATACAGACGAAGATTATTGTTAATCAGTTTTTCACAGATATCATCTCTTAACATTTTCTGAAAGCCGGTAATGGTATATTTTTTTCGAACAGCTGTCTGAAAGGTCTCCTCCAAAACTTCAAATGCCTGAGTTAACATTTCTTTGTCCATTCTTGAAGAATCATAATTCTTTACGGAATACACGGGATCCGTTATCAGCCGGGAAAAAGAGAGATTTTTCGATTCAATCTCTTTTAACATGTAATAAAGCAGCATAAAGCCGGATTTAGAGAAGTTGGTAACAATACCCAGTTCTTTTTCCAACAGAAGAAATGCATCCGCTCCCGGAAGCATCTCTTCAAGTTTTGAAAATCTTTCTTCTTCGGGAGTATAAATCCATTCCGTTTGGTTAATCCGCTCCGTAATTTTATCCGTAACCGAACTGATATTTTCATCCTCTCCTGCATTTCGTTCTTCAATTAACATATAGGATTCCAGAGCCAGGTACAGTTTATAATATCCGTTTAATTTTTCTTCATAGCACTTCCGATTATAATACTGCTTACCGAGAAGAATAAATGCCTTACCGCCCCAGTTTCCGTTTTTCAAATCCTGAAACCCGGAACAAATTTTTCGATATCGAAAAGAATAGATATCATATACTTTAAGGATTGCCCTTACTTTGGATAATATCAATTCATCCTCTTTTTCGGTACGCTTGAAATCCTGAACAAAGCGCTCGGGCGCCTTCCCGTCCACCTTGAATCTGCTGCTTGAAATATAATGCCTTTCCGTAAACATGGTTTCCATGTATTTCGTTGGCAGCATTTCAATATTGGATTCATCCTCGCTGTCCCTGGATAATTTGATATTTTTTATTTTACCGTTTCCTTCCTGCGTCCGATAAAACAAAGTGCAGTTTTCTCCCTGTCTTTGAATATCCTCTTTTGTCTTATTTACTAAAACTCTGCAACTGTCTAAGTTCTGCAACTTGTAAAGCTTATAAATATAGTCTTCACCGCTTTGCTCTTTTTTCACTAAATCCTTTAATTCCGCAATATTTTTCTTCGGATGTTTTCCGGTTTTGTAGGAGTCGATTTCCAAACCTGTCAGAATCGTACAGTGAGCCGGAAGATTTAAAGACCACTTACCCTGATTCTTTTCGGAATAAACCATCTCCCCAAGACGAATAGCCAGATTTGAAACTTCTCCGATTTGGTTTCCGAAGGTATCTTTTACATTTCGATATTCCACTTTCTCCGGTGCCGGCAGGGAATTTTCCTCTTCATCCGGAATCACGGCGATTGCGGAACATTCCTTTTTCCCCGCTCTCATCGCTTTGATAATATCAATATCTGTAATAATTTTCACCAGATCACCGTCAAAATCGGCTCCGCCCATTGTCATCGGTGCAAAGGATTTATATGCCACCATTACGGTTCCGGTAAGATTTTCGAAATATTCCCGATAAAGCGGTTCATCGTCTGTATAATTTAATACGCACTGCTCATTTCTTGACAGATGCGGATTCCGCAAAAAACCATATGTCTTTCCGTGAATCAGCTTTAAACCGGAAACAGCAGAATAAAAACAGGTAGTCATAAGGCAATGCTTTGCCAATTCCATATGAACAGATTTATCAATCTCCGGGACAAGCTTTGCCAGATGAATTAAAAATGCAAGCAGATCCCCGGATAAAAAACGAATCTCTCCATCTGCAAGGATATTTCCGCGATAAATGTCACGGATTCTGGAATTGATTTCATTCTTGATTTGTTTTCTTATTGATTCTTCGGTAATAAAAGTAATATTGCGGCTAAGCGCATATTTCCATGCGGTATCTTTAGTCGGAACAGAACCTAATACAAACTCCCGCTGTGCATAAGGATTCGTTTCCGCCGTTTTGATATATTCAATATATTCATTAATTTTCTTTTCAAAATCTTCCCGACTCATATCGAGCGTATTTAAAAACTGATAATTAAGCTTTACTTTCTTATCCGCATTACGAAGATTTAAATCGGTTGCGGCAATGTAAAAAGAATGCTGATAATATTTCATTCTTTCAAAATATAATTTCATCGGATCCGGTATGCCGTCTGCCGTCTGATTCGTTTTTTGAACATAATCCCTTATCCAGTCGGCATTTTTTAACATGCTCTTTGTCAGAATGATTTTTGCGTTTCTTAAATCCCTTTCGATTCCGAAGTAATCCTTTATCAGCCAGGATTTTTCAGGTTCAAGCCGGCACTCCTTAGAAAAAAAGGTGACAAAATCAACACAATGAAGCATTCCTTTCATAAAAGGCATGCGGATTTGAAAGGAAGTTGCAGCCTCCTCTTTATGAAACATCTGCAGATTGATATACGAAGCATACTCAGGACATATAATGCCTTCTCCGTCAAAAGGTTTCACCTTCATACCAGCTTCTGTTTTTTCAAAGAATCTCCAATATTCCCGGCTTTCCTCTTCCGCCGTAATATAATTGGTTTCATCCATGAAAACATATTCATCCGGAATCACAATAACCGTTTGTTCGTTTAACTCCAGGTTATTTTTGAAGCCCTTTTCCGGATTTTCTATTTTCTCCTCTTTCGTTTGAATGCGGAAACCATTTGTCATATAAAGTGCACGATATGCAAAATATTTATTCTGTTTTACGTTTATTTTCCCGGATACCA
>CACZRH010000136.1 GCA_902783455.1 uncultured Lachnospiraceae bacterium
ATAATCTTTTGCCTGTTCAGAGGTTAATCCGGAAATTCTTTCCAGTTCCTGCAATCTTTGCTCGTTTAACTTAGAAATTACCTCTTTCTTCTTCGCTAAATCCTCTTCTTTGGCAGTCAATGACGCTTCACGCTTTTCCAACGAATCCAGCTTCTTTTCAACACTTTCTTCTTTTTGCTGAACTCTTCTTTCAAAGCGCTGTACCTCCGCTCTTCTGTCTTTGATTTCACGATCCAGTTCATTCTTTGCACGAATCGATTCTTCTTTGACTTCAAGCAATCCCTCTCGTTTTTTTGCCTCAGCACTTTTCAGTGCTTCATCCAGAATTTCTCTGGCTTTTGTCTCGGCATTACCGATTGTTTCCTCATCTTTTTTACGAATATTATTCTTCGTAATATAATAAGTCAACAAAATGGAAATTGCTGCGGAAATGACTGCAGTAACAAGGACTATAATAAGCACGGTCGGAAAAGGTAAACCGCCAAACATAGGTCCCATAGCAGGAGCACCTCCTTATTAAATTTTCATAGAACAAGTATTCATTTGGACATAATTGTCCCAAATATCTACACTACAACATTATTATTTTATACAGATTGCATAATTCTGTCAAGAAAAGTTTGTGAAACAATTATTTTCAATATACATTTTCACGAAACTTTATTCCGTGAAACATTTTTCCGGTTCTTTTCCAAGGACATGTCGGATACTTTCATAGGAAAATCCCTTTCGCAAAAGTGTTTGGATCATCTTATGGAGCCTGTCATAATCGGCTTCTTTTGCCACAAATCCTTTTTTATCGAGAAATCTTTTAATTACGATTTCTTCATTGTCAATATCATCAGCCTCCAGAAGCTTCGCATACACGGCAACTGCAACATCCGAATCAATCCCTCTTTGTCTTAAATCCGAAATCATTCTGCTTCTGCTTTTCTTTTCGGATTTCCAAAATATAAAATTTTGTGTATAGCGTTGGTCATCCAGATAGTTCAGTCCTTCCAGCTTTTCAATTGTCTTTTGGACTGTTTCTTCCGGATATCCGTCTGCATACAGCTTTTGCTGTAACTGTTTAACGGTATAATCACGGGACATTAACAGCTTACAAGCCCTTTCATAGGCTCTCTTAGGCAGGATTTCCTCCGTTATTTCTTTATAAGAAGAATCAGAAAGTTCCTCACCCAAAACAATCCCGTATCTATTGAAATCGCCTTTGTATAACACAAAGGCGATTTCTCCGTCAAGGCAGACGATTGATTTATTTTTGTTCTTCGAACGAATTTCCGTTACAATCATCTTTCTTTCCCTTATTTATTTTCTGTTATAAATTCTTTTTCATTCTATTTCCTTATTTTGGTTAAGCCGCATTCTTCTTCAGTAGAATTATTCGACTTCAGCTGCATCAGCAATGCTTCCTTTTTTTCTGCCTGCCGGTTTCTTTTCCGGAGCTTCGGAAGGCTTGTCGTCTGTTTCGGAGGCAGTGCCGAGAAGCCCGTAATGCTCTCTTACTTTTTGTTCTACAACCCTGCAGATATCCGGATTCTCTTTCAGGAAGGTCTTCGCATTATCCCTGCCCTGTCCGATTTTATTTCCGTCATAAGCATACCATGCGCCGCTCTTTTGAATGACCCCGATTTCCGATGCAAGATCTAAAACATCTCCTTCAAAGGAAATACCTTCTCCGAACATAATGTCAAATTCCGCCTCTTTAAACGGAGGTGCAATCTTATTCTTAACAATCTTTGCACGCGTTCTGTTACCGATAATATCTCCGCCTGCCTTCAGCTGTTCTACACGACGAATCTCCATACGTACGGAAGAATAGAATTTCAGCGCATTACCACCCGTAGTGACCTGGGGATTTCCATAGAACACACCTACTTTTTCACGAAGCTGATTGATAAATACTACAGTACAGTTGCTTCTTCCGATTGCACCGGTCAGTTTTCGAAGTGCCTGTGACATCAGTCTCGCCTGCAAACCAACATGGGAATCTCCCATATCACCTTCCAATTCTGCCTTGGGAACCAGAGCTGCAACCGAGTCTACAACAACTATATCAATTGCGCCGGAACGTACCATGGTTTCCGTAATTTCAAGCGCCTGTTCCCCGTTATCCGGCTGCGAAATATACATATTATCCACATCTACACCGATTGCTTTTGCATACGCAGGATCAAGGGCATGCTCAGCATCTATAAAGCCTGCTATACCGCCTCTTTTCTGCACTTCGGCAATCATATGCAGTGTTACGGTTGTTTTACCGGAAGATTCCGGTCCGAAGATTTCTACAATTCTTCCTTTTGGAATTCCACCAAGTCCTAACGCAATGTCCAAACTCAAAGAGCCTGTCGGGATTGTTTCCACATTCATCGTAGATGCGGGATCACCCAGTTTCATAACCGCTCCTTTTCCGAATTGTCTCTCAATCTGTGAAAGTGCGGCATCCAATGCTTTTAATTTTTCTTCTCTTTCCATATTAAAAAATCTCCTTTTGCAGTATGAACATCCGTTCTGTTTTTAACTTTAAAACAAATGTTCGATTTTGTCAATACTATTTTTCTCATTTAGAGACATTTTATTTTGTTTAATACAATTTAATTCTGATAATTATTATAAAAATACCCTCAAAGGCATCCCTTCTTTCCGTCTTAAAGTACTTTTCGTCTTAAAGTATTTCAGAAATTTGTGAATAAGTTGGCGAACTGCCATTGAATTTCGTTAAAGAACCTGCTCTTTACGAAAAACACACGCCTCAGAATTCGGCGTGTGTTTATTTTATCACAGGAATATTCGAATCGCAACATTAATTATTCTTTATTCTTAAACAATGCTGAAAGGTTTATGCGAAATATACTTTCCATTCTTAAAATATTGATTTTTATTCCATATAATTCTGACATCCCATAAAAATCGGAAGTCCTGTTTCATTATCGACAATCGCATATACAAACGGTCTGTCAAGATAAACCGTATACACTTCCTGTGGCATCATGACTGCACCGACCGCATCCATTTCAACTGCCGTAACCGCTGCCGCTTTGGTTCCTTTTCTGTCCACTTCAATATGTGTTTTATGAAGAATCTTTCCAATCCAGATCTGTGACGGAGACTGGTCAACGGTTTCCATCATTTTTGAAAAATCCGCATTCCCCTGATCAAAAGGAAGTTCCATGCCCATTGCTTTGTACGTTTCTGATAATTCAATATCGTAATCCAGTTTGAATTCCGGAATTCTTACGCGGACCTCTTCATATCCGGCATTTTTTACCGCTTCAGCAAAGTTTTCGCCGGATTCCGAAAGCTTTTTAATATATTCCTCCGGCAGCATTCCTTCCTTTGGCAGAATTCCAACAAACGAATACTCTCCGCCTTCATACGGCTTAACAAAGCCTTCTCCGTCTGCTAACGTAAAATATCTCGTTTCATTGCTGTAAAGCATTGTCACTTCCGACTCACTGCCGTCGGCATTGGTAAATGTTTTTCCCTCTTCGATGTCCGATTCTTCGTATTTTTGCAGCCACTCGCCTTCAAATGCGATGGCATTGATTAAATACATCCTTGCTTCATCCGGAATATTCTCAAGAATATCCGGAATCATACCGTAGGTTTCCTTATTTACCCAGGAATTAATATCAGCTACCGTCTGCTGGTCAAACGGTGCTTTGTATACTTCGGAACGGTAATAATTCACCACGTCATTTAAAAACGGATTTTTCATCTTCCAGTCCCCGTCATCCTTAAACCAGATGGAATTCGCCACGTTCCAGTTCACATCCTGCGATGTCCGAAGCTTATCCGAAGTATATGCCATAACACTGTTCATCTTCTCATAATCAATTCCGCCGTTTACGGTATTTTCAAGCTGTTTTAATGTTTCCCCATCCGCACCGTTCGCCGTCATTCCAAGTGCGAATTCAATCGAGGTTGGGGAAAGCAGAACATTTTGTCCTTCGCTGTTTTTTCCTATTTCGGCAAGAAGAGCCAAAGCAGCATCATTCAACGCCTTTATATCCGCCTCTTCAGGCGAAACCAGCTCGATTTCGGCTCCACCTTTTCCCTCGGTCAGATTCACGGATTCTCCGCTGATATTTTCATTTTGCGTCAAAACCGTATTTTGCGGATCATTTGAATTATTAATCGTTCCGGGATTATTCAGTCTGCATCCGCTAAGCGCAAGTACTGCTGTCAGGATTGCTGTCATTTGTAGTAACTTCTTCTTCATTTTCTTATACTCCTCTTTTCTACTATTTCCTGCCGAAAACGTTCTCCTTAAGAATCCGTATCCTCAGATTCCTTTCTGCTTTAAATACTTTTTAAAAATTACTGCATTGAATTGATACAGCCTAAGAACACAGGAAGCCCCGTTTCATTTTCAACGATTGCATATACGAAAGGTCTGTCCAGAACAATATACCTGGATTGATCGATTTCAATCTCATTTTTATACCGCATTTCCACCACGGTAGCCGCAGCCGCCTTAGTTCCCTTGCGGTCCACATCAATGTGTGTCTTATGAATGATTCTTCCAATCCAGATTTTTGCCGGACTGCCGTCCGTGGATTCCATCATTTCGGAAAAATCCGCTTCCGATTCACTAAAAGGAATTTCCATTCCCATCTGCTTATAGGTATCGTTGAGTTCAATATCAAAATCATTAGAAAATTCCGGGATCTGTGCCTTCACCTCGGAATATTCCGCTTCGCGAACGGTTTTCGCAAAGTCGATATTTCCCTCCTGAATGATTTCAATAAGATCTTCCGGGCTTTCTCCTTCCTCCGGCAAAATTCCGACAAAGGAATATTCTCCTCCCTTATATGGTTTGATAAAGCCTTCTCCGTTGGCAATTGTAAAATATCTGCCCTCCGTACTTCCCATCATTGTAATGTTTGATGTACTTCCGTCAGAATTTTGAAACTGCCTGTTTTCATATATTTTATCCTCTTCATACTCTTCCGCCCATTCTCCTTCGAATGCGATTGCATTGATTAAATACATTCTTGCATTTTCATGTATTTGATCCAATACATTTGGAATCATTCCATGGGTTTCATCATTCACCCAGCCGTTGATGTCATTCAGTGTCTGATTATCAAACGGAGCCAGAAAGACATCCGCATCATAATAAGAAACTGCCTGGTTTAAGAAATTCTCTTTCATGGATACAAGGCCGTCATTTTTAAACCAGATGGAATTGGCAATATTCCATTTCACTTCCGAAGCCGACGTAAAACGATTCGACAGATGTTTCATCAAAGGATTCACGGAAGAAACCGAAAGCCCTCCGTTTACGGTATTTTCCATTTCTTCAAGCGTTTTTCCTGCAGCACCGTTTTCGGTCATCCCAAGCGCAAAATCAATGGAGGTGGGCGAAAGCAAAACATTTTCCCCCGTCCGTTCTCTCATAACTTCCTGTAACAAAGCAAATGACGCCGATGATAAAGCAGCACTTTCCTCTTCGGACGGAATAGCCTCTTTTGCTTCCAATCCGGTCCTTCCGTCCGTTAAATTTACAGTCTCTGAACTGATTACACTGCCTCCTGCATTAGCGTTATAAAGTTCCGGCTCAATCTGATAAAGTCTTTCTTTTCCGCATCCGGCAAGCATCAGAGCCGCCAGTAAAATTCCGGTCATTTGAAGATACTTCTTTTTCATTTTTTCTTCCTTCCCCGCATTTTGTAGAATTTGAAATTCTGTTCTTATGTTATAGTAACGAATCGAATAATTTTTTTTATGGTTTTTTCCGGAAAATTATATGTAGCAAAACAGTATTGAGGAATAAACACATATTTTTTATAGAACAAATCAAGAGACATCCTTTTGCGGATGTCTCTTATTTTTTTATTTTTCTCTTTATTTTTTACTCTTACTTTTATTTTACTTTTACTATTATTTTTATTTTACTCTTACTTTTATAACTCTTCCTTTTTCCCTTACTCTTATTTTATCCTTTTATTTTTTCCAGATACGGCGTTCCGTCCAGACGGTTCTGAAACTCATCCGCCGGCAAGGGCTTGTCAAAATAGAAGCCCTGCGCGATATGACATTCATTTTCCCTTAATAATTCAACCTGTTTTTTTGTCTCTACACCTTCCGTAACGCATTCCAGACCGATATCGTTTGCCATCGAAACAATATGCTTATACATTCGGCTTGTGATACTTTCCTCTTTTTCATGATCCTCCGGAAGCAAAGAACGGTCAATTTTCACAACATTCCATGGAATCGCACGAATCAGATTCAGGGAAGAAAATCCATTTCCGAAATCATCCACGGAAGTACTGATTCCCTCTCTCTGCAGTCCGCACACGATACGGTTCAGTTCCTTAAATTCCACATCGGATGTTGTCTCGGTAAGCTCTATCTCAAAATATTTGCGCCGGATTTCGTAGCGGTTGATAATTTCAAGAATCCTGCCAAGTAAATCCGGATTATTTAAGTGCTTTCTGGAAAGATTTACGGAAATTCGAGGAACATCCCTGCCTTCATCCAGCCATCTGCGGATATCCCGGCAAACAGTATCAAACATGTAAAAATCCAGTTCACAGATATCCATATTCATTTCGAGAATCGGAATAAATTCCATCGGCATAACCATTCTGCCGTCTTTAAACCACCTGCACAAAGCCTCCGCACCAACGACTTTTCCGGTATTTACATCAATCTTCGGCTGATAATATGCAACAATCTCTCTTTTTGCTATGGCCTGTGCAAAATGTTTTCTGACATTTGCGACATGTTCCCGTTTTTTAATCAGCTCCTTATCATAATATACGACATCAAGACCATTCTGCTTTGCAATCAGCAACGCCGGATAAATTCGATCCATAATCTGTGCGGGATTCTTAAATTCAAAATCATTTGTAATCACAAAAACTCCCGCTCTTGCAGATATCATAATCTTTTTATGATCGTCATTCTCATCATAGCAAACCGGATAACCCGCAAAAATCTCCAGAATCCGGTCTCTTAATTCACTTCGGAAAAACAGAATATAATTATCGCCACCCAAACGACAGATTTTTCCCTTTTCTCCGATTTCATTTTGAAGAATATTATAATAATTCTTCAAAACTACATCTCCGCCTCTTCTGCCGATTTCCTGATTTACCGCTGAAAAATTCTTAAGATTAATGCAGACTGCGGTATTCCCGTATTGTTCCTCCGCAGTAATCAAACCATCAATATATCGCATCAGGGAACGACGGTTCGCATATCCGTCCTCATCGGTAAATGCAAAAATCCCCACCATCCTTTGGAGCCGGTTTCTCGCAATAAACGCCATAACAACACGATATAATATATCTACTTTTTCCAGTTCTTCTTCCGAAAGCGGTTCCTCTTCTTTTGCCATATATAAAGTTCCGCGTATGACAACACCGGAAGGCGGAGTAATACGGATATGGTATGCAACAACATCACCATGTCCATTATCATAATCAGTTAATATTTCGCCTTTTCCTTCCTCTTCCATACGTACACTTTGATAGAATTCGGTAACGCCCTTGGAAAGCCTGAAAAGAATAGCAAACTCAGTTAAAAGCGCAATAAAATCAGGCCTGTCAAACGATTTCGGCTTGCAGGTCATATCTGTAATCTTTTCAAGCAGTTCATAATACCTTTTCTCTTTTTCTTTTTCCATATAGCAAATTCCTTTAAATCAAATATTTCCAAGTAAAGAAAAA
>CACZRH010000137.1 GCA_902783455.1 uncultured Lachnospiraceae bacterium
ATTAAAAATTGTATCAAAGGAAAAATGACACTACATCCCCGGTCTCCGTTCCGCTAAAGGTATCCGAAGGATACTTTGCGGTCTGGCGCAGAACCGAGGTCCACCGGACCTCGTGCGCCCAAGTGTCAAAAAGAGTGAAAAAATGAGGAAAAAGAGAGCAATGGCAATAAGAATACTATTAATCATCATCGGCATTTTGCTGATTGCTTTTGTTGCGTTTGCATTCTGGCTTCCGTCCTTCATTATGACGGGTCAGCGGCAGACGCTGGAGGAGGCGTTTGCATGGCAGACGGATCACTATGACACCTCATTTTATGAGGGGCTGGAGAAAACCGATTATATTGTGAAAGGATTCGAGGATTACGACTTACATGTTCAATTCCTGAAAAATCCGAATCCGACATCGAAGTATATTATTCTTTCACACGGATATACGGACAACCGGATGGGTTCGCTTAAGTATGTGCAGATGTATATGGATCTGGGCTTTCACTGTATTATCTACGATTTGCGAGGTCATGGTGAGAACGAAAAGACGTTTACCACCTACGGTGTCCGGGAGGGAAAGGATTTAAAATGCCTGATAGACGATACTAAAAACAGATACCCGGATATTTCGGTACTTGCCCTTCACGGCGAATCGCTGGGCGCGGCAACAACGCTTACCTGTTTAAAATATAAGCCGGAAGTGGATTTTGTTGTAGCGGACTGCGGTTTTTCCGATATTGAGAACGTTTTAAAAGAAGGGTATCGAAATGCGCATGTTCCGACCGGCCTGGTGGATATCGCGAATGTTACCGGGAAGATTCGGTATCATTACGCCATCAAGGAAATGCGACCGATTGATTCGCTGGATGAAAATACCATTCCGATTCTCTTTCTTCACGGAGCGGATGATAATTTCATTTTGCCAAAGAATTCAGAGGATATGGCGAAGCGGACAAAAGGGTATCATGAGCTTTATATCATTCAGGGTGCCGGGCATGCAGAGTCCATATTAAATGCACCGGAAGAGTACAAAAAGCATGTGATTGGTTATCTGGAATATTTGGGAATTCAATAAGTTTCCGAAAAAATGACACACCATCCCCGTCACCTTGTGTCAAAATTTAGCAAGGAGATACAGAATGAAAAAAACAGCAGCAAAAATTATTGTAAATCTAACCGCTTTTTTACTGTTTGTCGGAATACTATTTGTATGCCGGATTCAGCTACATGCTGCAGGTGCAGCAATTGTAAAATCGGAGGATGGAAACTTTTATTATGTTGAAGACGGAGTAGTGGATACCACCAAATCCGGATTATCGCTGTTGGACGGGAGATGGTATTATCTGGAATCCGGACAATGGATTACAAAGAAGCATGCATTTGTTGATTATAACGGCAGTAAATTTCTGGTTGCAAACGGTGTGGTTGCGATTGATAAAAAGGGACTGATGCAGGATCCCGTTAACAAAAATGACTGGTATTATCTAACGAACGGTCAGGTGACCACGAAGAAGAGCGGTCTGGTGCAGTATGACGGCGCCTGGTTTTTTGTGAAAAATGGAAAACTGGATACCACGTATAATGGGTTTGTAACTTATGACGGTGGAATGTTTTTTGTGGCAAGGGGCAAACTGCAGAATACGAAAAACGGCCTGACACAGGATCCTTATAATACTTCAGATTGGTATTTTCTCGCAAATGGCCAGGTTCAGCTTAAAAAAAGCGGTATGGTTCAATATAACGGGGAAACGTTCCAGATTAAAAACGGAAAGTTATCGGGATATAGGGAATCCGAGAAAACGGAGTTTGTTATTCCGGAGGGAGCTATTGAAGGGGAAGAGAATGGTTATAAAGTCTATTATGTTTATACGGCGCATCCACGTTTTGACCATATTGATGAAGTAAATGCGTTAAGAGCAGAATATGACTGTCTCCAGCCGGTTACCTGGAATTATGAAAAGGAAGATGCTGTTGCAGAACGGTTATTATATCTGGTTAAGGATGGACATGCTCTGGATCATAACTACGGAACAATGGTATCTTCCGCTGAAAATCTCGGACAAAACACTGCGGATTATATCGGTTCATACAATCTTTCTCCGGGGCATCGTGCCGCAATGCTTGCCGGAGCTGACTGCGAAGTATCCATGGTTAGCATCTGCCTGGACGAGCATGTTTATTATGAGGACGGAAGTGTTATTACTTACAAAAACGTACATAATATTTTATGTATGTTCTATTAAAAATATCAAAATGACACATTGTCCCCGTCCCCATGTGTCATTGTGCGTCAAGTGTCATTTTGGGTGGGCAAAAATGACACAACATCCCCGTCACCTAGTGTCAAAAAATAGAAGAGGTTGTTATGACAGAAATTGAAAGACTTGAGAAAATCGTAAAAACATTAAGATCCGAAAACGGATGCCCGTGGGACCGCGTGCAGACTCACGCAAGTCTAAAACCTGAATGCATAGAAGAGGCTGCGGAAGTGGTATGCGGGATTAATATTTATGAAAAGACCGGGGATGCGGAAAACCTGAAGGAAGAGCTCGGAGACCTGTTATTGCAGGTTATGTTCCATTCCGTTATCGCAGAGGAAGAGGGGCTGTTCACGTTTGAAGACGTATGCAGGGTAGTAAGCGATAAAATGGAACGCCGGCATCCGCATGTTTTTGCGGGAGTTAAATTCTCTTCGGATGAAGAGCGGCACGCCGCGTGGGAAAAGATCAAGAAGGAAGAAAAAGCCGGAAAGGAATGGCAGGAAGCATACTTAAAAGAAGCCTTTACGGAGTCGGAAGGTCTGATTACACAGGCAAGAGAACGGAAATGGGGTAAGCAATGAACGAAAAAATAGCTGCAGAACAAAAAGAGCCGGTCAGAATACTGTTCGGGACACCCGTGCCAATCGGATATCGGGAAACCGATGAACAGGCGGGACAGGATATTGAGGTGAATGTACGCATAAGCGGTGCTGTGTATGTCGAAGAGTATTCGAAAGAAAAATATCCGGATGAGGATTTACTGGAGCAGGAAGTAAAAGATATAGCGATAAAAGCGCTTCACAAAAAGCTTACGACCTGGCCGCAGGGAAAAACCGTGGTTTATAATTCGCAAAAAATTTCAATCTTAAATATTGCCGTAAAGGAAACTTTATCGGAAAATGGAATAAAAGCAAAAGTGGAAATCGCAAGTTTTTCTCTGACAAAGGAATCCGAGGAAGCGCTTAAAATTATCCGCGAAGTTGTTTTTCATAATCAGAATATTTATGTCGATGAAATGTATAAACCGAATCCTTACGAGGAATTCTGCAGGCAAAATTACAAGGATTTGAATGGCTGGATGCAGCAGGGATTAGGACGGGCACCGGTGGATGAACCATGCAAAAATCCGGAAGTAAAGAAAGAGTCAGCGGCTCCTTTGGTGGAAGAAAATTCAAATTTAAAAGCAAATTCTGATTTGAAATCGGATTCGAATTTTAATGGAGTTAGTAAGGCGGAAAAACCACAAAGCTTCATGGAAATGATGGGAGAGATCACGGGAATCGATTCCTTAAACGAAGGCGAAGTATGGGTTTGTCCCAATTGCAAAACGAGCGGAAATAAAGGAAATTTCTGTCCGGAATGCGGAACAAAAAGGCCGCCGTTCGGATCCCTTTTTCAGGGGCTGTAAAATTATTTTGGATTATTTTTCAAAAAAGTGTTGACAAACATTTTTTGATTCGCTACAATGCAAATCAGATTAAGGGAGTGCCTGCCCGATGTCAGATCAAAAGAATAGAACTACAGATGTAGTTTTTTGATTGGACATGAGGTTGGCACTCTTTTCTTTTTGAAAAAGAGTACGGATAAAGAAATAACAAAAGAAAAAGAGAAAACAAAAAGAGAAATAAAAAAACAAAACGAAAAAGAAAAAGAAACTGGAAACACAAAAAACAGAAAAGAAAGAAATTTATAGAAAGAGGAAAAAGATTTCAACAATGAGAACTCAAATTTGGAGCAAACAGAATATGACGCTGAAGATGGCATATCTCGAATATGCATGCTCCTTTGCGCGCAAAAATGCCCTCGCAATAGCTGATAAATCAGTCGATTTAGAGCAGGGATTTTATGCCGAAATTAGTATTCATGACCCGAAAAGAGGACGACCACGATGTTAGTCTGTATAGCAGATTATAGGTTTACGCGGTCGTCTTAAGGGAAAAACTTAAGACGACTTTTTTTATGGACAATTCGCCCAGTTGGTAGAGCAGCCGGCCGTTAACCGGAAGATCGCAGGTTCAAATCCTGCATTGTCCGCTTCCTCCTCCAAACCAGGCACTTGGAAGAGAGAAAAACAGAAAAACAAATCATTGGTGTTTCTCCTGACGAGGGAAGCTTAATTGTCAACCGTCGTAAATAAGGCAGCCAAACAATGGGCTTTGGGACTGCATGGGGTGGTCGCCTGCCTTGCAAGCAGGAAATTCAGATGGGTTCGATTCCCATAAGGTCCAGATATGCCGACGTAACTCAACCGGGAGAGTGCGTCTTCGCTCCGCTTCGGTCCGCGCATAACTACCGTCCACCGGACGGTATGCGCCCTTACAAGGAAGAAGTTGGGAGTCCGATTCTCTCCGTCGGTATGAATTCGAGAATGAGGTGTGAAGGTATGCACGCTGCGCCTGGGACGCAGAGGAGAGGTTCGAGTCCTACATTTTCGGCTGTGGATTGGAGGAGTTGGCAGCCTTGCAGGGTTCATACCCCTGAGACGCCGGTTCAAGTCCGGCATCCACGATATGCCCGATTGGTCTAAAGGCTATGATTTCAGATTCTCAGTCTGAAGAAGATGGGTTCAATTCCCTCATCGGGTGCTGTGGCTATAGTTCAACGGCAGAACGGCGGATTGTGGATCCGCTCATGAGAGTTCGATTCTCTCTAGTCACCCCACGGCGGTTATTCGAGCGGAACAGAAGCAGGCCTTTCAAGTCTGTCAGATGGGGTCAGCACCCATACCGTCGGCTATCGTAGCGGTTGCGTAAAGCGAACTGCGAGAGAAGTGGCAGG
>CACZRH010000138.1 GCA_902783455.1 uncultured Lachnospiraceae bacterium
AAAAGGGACTTGAACCCTCACGTCGTTGCCAACACTAGATCCTTAGTCTAGCCTGTCTGCCAATTCCAGCATCCCCGCATCTTTTTTAGCGACTTAACTATTTTAACAAGGAGTTTTTAAAAAGTCAATCTCTATTCAAAAAAAGCATAAAAAAATCTCAAAAAATTTGAAAATAAAAAAAGGAAATGCCGAAGAAAAAGAGAATACTATAAATGTGGGCTTTTTTTATGGTTTTTTTCGGATTTTTCCGGGAGGGGTAAGATGAATATCCGTGAACGCTTGGAACTGGATGAAAAAGAACTTTTAAGTAAATATGCGTCCTTCAGTATGGAATCCAGGGGACGTCTTGTGCCGGAAGAAGAGTGCGATATCCGGCCGGTGTTTCAAAGAGACCGTGACAGAATTCTGCACAGTAAGTCATTCCGGCGTCTGAAGGATAAAACGCAGGTATTTTTAACTCCGGAAGGGGATCATTACAGAACAAGGCTTACGCATACCCTGGAGGTTTCGCAGAATGCGAGAACCATAGCCAAGGCACTTCGTCTGAATGAGGATCTGGTGGAAGCGATTGCTTTGGGACACGATCTCGGACATACACCATTCGGGCATGCCGGAGAGAGAGCATTAAATGAGGTTTGTCCGCTGGGCTTTGAGCATAATGTACAAAGTCTCAGAACCGTGGATGTACTTGAAAAAGAAGGACAGGGGCTTAACCTGACCATGGAGACCAGGGACGGGATATTAAATCACCAGACGCACTCCATGCCCTATACACTGGAAGGTAAAATTGTCCGGCTTTCCGATAAAATCGCCTATTTTCATCACGATATGGATGATGCGGTGAGGGGTGGAATTTTAAAAGAATCCGATCTTCCGAAATCCATCGGCGAGGTTTTAGGTTATACCGCAAGAGAGCGGCTGGACCGTTTTATTCATGATATTATTACGTATTCCAAGGATAAGAATGACATCGGAATGTCAGCCGAAATCCAGGAAGGGATGAAGAATCTGCGTGCATTCATGTTTGAACATGTATACAACAATCCTGCGGCAAAAAGCGAGGAAGGCAAGGCGGAGGCTTTAGTGGTAACGCTGTATCAGTACTACATGAAGCATTTTGATTTAATTCCGGAGGAATTAAAAAAGCTTGTTGACCGGGGCGATCCGAAAGAACGGGTGGTGTGCGACTATATTTCCGCCATGACCGACCGTTTTGCAATCGCCACATATGAAGAAATTTATATTCCGAAGTGCTGGCACGGATAAAATCGGCACAGTGCACTTCACGAGGTAAATTATGTATTATTCGGATGATATTATAGATCAAATCCGGACCGGATGTGATATTGTAAGCGTTTTGTCCAGATTTATCAGTTTAAAAAAGAAGGGTTCCAATTATGTTTGCTGTTGTCCCTTCCATAATGAGAAGACACCGTCTTTTTCGGTGAACCCGGCCAGGCAGATTTATAAATGCTTCGGCTGCGGAGAAGGAGGGTCGGTAATCACCTTTCTTCAGAAATATGAGAATATGACGTTTCCGGAAGCAATCGAGTATCTGGCACCCATTGCCGGTGTTGAGCTTCCGCAGAGGGAAAATACCGAGGAATCAAGACAATGGGCCAATCGTAAAGCGCGTCTTTACGAGGTCAATAAGGAAGCCGCGAATTTTTATTACAGGGTTCTGTGGAGTGAAAAATACGGCGAAACAGGGATGCGGTATTTGAAAAAGCGGGAACTGTCGGATGAAACCATTAAGCATTTTGGACTCGGATATGCACCAACCGACGGAAATGCGGTGATTATCTATTTAAGAAAAAAAGGATTTACCGATGCGGAAATCATCGATTCCGGTCTGGCAACGTTTTCGGAGCGGGACGGGTTGAACTCGAAATTCTGGAACCGCGTGATGTTTCCGATCACGGACGATAAAGGAAAGGTTTTGGGCTTCGGAGGCCGTGTGATGGGGGATGGAGAGCCGAAATATTTAAATTCCCCCGAGACGGATATTTTTAACAAACGAAAAAATCTCTACGGATTTCAGTTTGCAAAATCGTCCAGAAAGAGCCGGTTTATCTTATGTGAAGGATATATGGACGTGATTTCGCTTCACCAGGCGGGATTTACGGAGGCCGTTGCTTCGCTTGGAACCGCGTTTACATCGGAGCAGGCAAGGATTCTGCAGCGCTATTCACCGAATGTATTTCTTTCCTATGACAGCGATACCGCCGGCACCAAGGCGGCGATGCGTGCAATTGAAATACTCAGGCAGTATAAGGTTACGGGACGCGTCATCAACATGAAGCCTTATAAGGATCCCGATGAATTTATCAAAAATCTCGGTGCGGAAGAATTCGAAAAGAGAATGGAAAATGCAGAAGATGCGCTTTTATTCCAGGTTCACACGACGGAAAAGAATTATAATACCAAAGATTATGCTGAGAAGACAAAATTCCATCATGATATAGCCAAATTTCTGGCGCAGATGGAAGATCCGCTGGAGCGGGATAATTATCTTGCGGCGGTGTCACAGGAATACGGAATTGACAAAGAGCATTTAAAAGAGGCAGTAGGGAAAGCGGCACTGGCGCTTGCCGACCGACAGGAAACGGAGGAATTAAGAAGAACCGGTCCGAAAAAGGTTGGAAAGGATGAGAAAATCCTGCAAAATGAGCAGTTTATTCTGACTTTTCTTTTAGATGAACCGGGACTTTTTGCACAGATAGAGCCGTATTTGACGGTGGAAGATTTTTCGACGGAATTATATAAAGACGTGGCGGCCCGGTTTTTTGAAGATATGAAAAATAACCGGACACCGGATCCGGCAAAGATTATGTCCTATTATGAGGATCCGGATGACCAGAGCAGGGTATGTGCCCTGTTTACCGCGCAAATACAGGATTTATCCGGAAAGGAGGAAAAGGAGAAGGCAGTTGCCGAAATCCTGTATAAGATTAAGAAAAACAGCTTCGAACTGCGCGAAAAAAACAGGGGCAGCAGTCTCGAAGATATTAAGCAGAGCCTGGAAGAAAAGCAGGCATTGGAAGAATTGAAAAAAATCAAAATTCGTTTATAGCAGGGAATCCTGCAAAGAAAGGGGTAAAAATCGTGGCAGAGAAGAAAACTACCAAGACGACAACAAAAGCAGCGAAGGAAGCAGATAAGAAAAGCGCTAAGAGTACGGAAAAAGAAACCGTAAAGAACAGCGCTAAGACCACTTCGAAAGCTTCCGCAAAGAATGCGGAAAAAGCACCTGCAAAGACTACAGCCAAATCCACTGCCAAGGCAGCGGAAAAGGCACCGGCAAAGAGCACTTCCAAATCCACAACCAAGACAGCGGAGAAGGCATCGGCAAAGAGCACGGCAAAAAGTGCTGAAAAGGCACCTGCAAAGAGTACTTCCAAATCCACTGCCAAGGCAGCGGAAAAAGCACCTGCAAAGGTTACTTCCAAGAGTGAGGAAAAGGCACCTGCAAAGGCATCTTCCAAAACATCCGGAAAGACTGCAGCGAAGAGTGCTGAAAAAGAGAATGCAAAAAGTGCGGAAAAACCGGTAAAGAGCGCGAAAAAAGAGAAAGAAGAAAAGCCCTCCGGAAACGCAAAGAGTGCAAAAGCGGAAAAGGAAGTAAAAGAGGTTAAAGAATCCAAAAAGAGCAAAAAGAACGTGGAGGAAGAACCTGACGATAAAGCGCTTGCTGCGATTGAAGACATGCCGGAGGATATGGGTGTCAAATTTGAAGAGCGTTTGAAAGAGCTTTTGGATTTTGCCAGAAAAAAGAAAAATATTCTTGATGAAGGAGAAGTCACTCTGTTCATGGCAGATTTGAATCTGGATGAGGAACAGTATGACAGGGTATCGGATTATCTGGAACAGAATAATGTCGATATTTTCCCAATCAGCAGTGAAGATGATCTGGAACCGGATGATGATGTCCTTTTAGCGGCTGAGGAAGCGGATAAGGGCGAGCAGGATATGTATAATCTGGACATGATGACCATCCCGGACGGCGTGAATATTGAAGATCCTGTTCGTATGTATTTAAAGGAAATCGGAAAGGTTCCCCTTCTTTCCGCAGAGGAAGAGATTGAACTTGCAAAGCGCATGGAAACGGGAGATGAGGCAGCGAAGAAACGTCTTGCGGAAGCAAACTTACGTCTTGTTGTAAGTATTGCAAAGCGTTATGTCGGCAGAGGTCTCTTATTCCTGGATTTAATTCAGGAAGGAAACTTAGGACTGATTAAGGCGGTAGAAAAATTCGATTATCGAAAAGGATACAAATTCTCCACATATGCAACATGGTGGATTCGTCAGGCAATTACAAGAGCGATTGCAGACCAGGCAAGAACCATTCGTATCCCGGTTCATATGGTGGAAACCATCAACAAACTGATTCGTGTTTCCCGTCAGCTTCTTCAGGAACTCGGCCGTGAGCCGTCTCCGGAGGAAATTGCAGCGGTACTCAAAATGCCGGAAGAAAGAGTCCGCGAAATCCTGAAAATCTCTCAGGAACCTGTTTCTCTTGAAACACCGATTGGTGAAGAGGAAGATTCCCATCTCGGCGATTTTATTCAGGATGACAACGTTCCTGTTCCTGCGGATGCGGCAGCAGCAACGCTTCTTCGCGAGCAGCTTGACGAAGTTCTGTCCACTTTAACGGAAAGAGAACAGAAGGTTTTAAGACTTCGTTTCGGTTTGGATGACGGTCGTCAGAGAACCCTGGAAGAAGTCGGAAAAGAATTTAACGTAACACGTGAAAGAATCAGACAGATTGAAGCAAAGGCATTAAGAAAGCTTCGTCATCCGTCCAGAAGCCGTAAGTTAAAGGATTATCTGGACTAACAGGGACAAGGAGTAAGGTTTTGGAACTTGGAATACGCCTGTCGGCCGTGGCAGGAATGGTGCAGAAAGCAAATATGGATTCTTCTGTTGGCTGCCTGGCCGATATCGGATGTGATCACGGTCTGATCAGCATTGCACTGGTGCAAAACGGAATGGCAGACCGTATGATTGCATGTGATATCAATAAAGGACCGCTTGCACATGCTGCACGAAATATCGAAGCAGCCGGTCTATCGGACAAAATTGAGCTTCGTCTCGGTGACGGATTTGCACCGGTGAAAAAAGGAGAGTGCAGCGGAGCAGTCATTGCCGGACTCGGAGGACCGCTGGGACTTAGAATCCTCTATGACGGACGGGAGGTCATTCGGGATTACAGGCAGATTGTCTTCCAGGTGCAGTCAAAACTGGCTTTGGTAAGACATCTTTTATCCCGTTGGGGATTTAAGACGGAAGAAGAACTTATGGTATCGGAGGACGGGAAATTCTATCCGATTATGCGTCTTCTTCCGCCTCATAAAAGCGATTTTTACGAAACGGAAATACCGGATTTTGATGCTTTTCTGGATACGGAGGAAGCAGAACTTCTAAGGGGAAATTCCGACTACATTTGTAGTTGTACATACGGGCAGCAGCTGCTGGAGGCGAAATCCCCGGCACTTTTGATTTTCCTCGGACGTGAAGAGGAACGGCTTCTCGGAATCGTCGAGAAACTGGAGAAAAGCGGAGAGGATAATAAGGAACGGCTGGCTGAGATTTTTGAAGAAATTGATACACTGATGCTCGCGAAGTGGAAACTTCAGGGGCAGTAGAAAGACTGCAGAGGAAAAAACTTAAAGTGTAAACGGGGGGTACGGTTATGCTGCTAAGAGAAATTCTGGACAGACTGGAACAGTTGTCACCGGCTTCTTTTGCCATGGACTGGGACAATTCCGGGTTGCTTGTAGGCGACCGGGATGCCGAGATTCACCGCGTGTTAATTGCGGTGGATGCAACCAAGGAAGTGATTGAAGAGGCCATCGAACTGAGGGCGGAGCTTATTCTGACCCATCATCCCATGATTTTTTCACCGGTTAAACAAATAGTGAGAGATGATCTTGTCGGGGATAAAATCCTTACCCTGGCTGAACACCATATTTCGCTGGTTGCGATGCATACGAACTTTGATGTCATCGGAATGGCGGATGAGGTTGCGGATCGCTTGAATTTAAAACATAAGCGCGTTCTGGATGTAACTTACGAGGATGATATTTCCAAGGAAGGTTTGGGGCGTTATGGAATGCTTCCGCGGGAAATGAGTTTAAAGGAGCTTGCGGAGCAGGTAAAACTGAAATTTGACATTCCCGGTGTTGTAATGTACGGGGACGGAGATGCAATCATTGAAAAAATTGCAATTCTCGGCGGAAGCGGAAAGTCCGCGATTGAGGAAGCACTGAAAAACAAGTGCCAGGTTCTGATTACGGGGGATCTTACCTATCATGCAGTTTTAGATGCCATGCAGGAAGGCCTTTTTCTAATCGATGCGGGCCATTTCGGAATCGAGAAAATTTTTATTCCTTACATGAAGGATTATTTTGAACGGGAAATTAAGCAGGTGAAGGCATTTGGTTCCGCACAGGAAGACATCGGTATTTTTATCTGATTCCATAAAAGAAAGAAGGAGTAGCATCAGGTAAACCGTGAATAAAGAAGATAAAGGAGTAACAGGCATGAGTATGGACCATACAATTACGTTAAACATTGAAGGAATTGAAAAAGAATATCCGGCAGGGATTACCTATGGTGAGATTGCAGGAGAATATGAAAACGGAAAAAACGGCGGAATTGCGGTTGCGAATCATGATGACCATTTGATGGAACTGTTTCGAGAGGTGACCCGCTCCGGTAAAATTGAATTTCTGGATCTTTCTACACCTGTAGGACATTCCGCATATATGCGTACTGCGGTTTTGCTTTTTGTTAAAGCGGTTTATGATGTGGTCGGAAGAGAGCGCGTCAGCCGACTGAAGCTGGAATTTTCGATGAGTACGGGATATTTTTTCTCCTTTGAAGGCGTGGAATCCATTTCGGACGGGCTGGTGAAAAAAGTTACCTTGCGAATGCAGGAAATGGTAGATTCCAAAACCGTAATCCGGAAGGATAATTTCCCGCTTTCGGAAGCTATGAAAATTTTTGAATCCCAGAATATGCCGGATAAAATTAAAACCTGCAGATTCCGCAGGGGTCGTGACATTAACCTGTATGAAGTGGACGGATATTTCGATTATTTTTACGGTGTGATGCTTCCGAATTTCGGAATGGTGAAATGGTTTGAGGTGATTTCCTTTATGAGCGGATTTGTACTGAATCTGCCTACGATCAAGGAACCGACGGTTTTGCCGGATTTTGTTCCGCTTCCGAAAATTTATTCTACGATGATGGCAGCCACTACTCTAAGCGAGACCATCGGAGTGGAAGTGGTCGGGGATTTGAACGAACACCTT
>CACZRH010000139.1 GCA_902783455.1 uncultured Lachnospiraceae bacterium
AATTTCGAGTGGGATCAGGGCTATCACGGAAGATTCGGAATCGTCTATACCGATTTTGTTTCGTTAAAGCGCATTCCCAAGGACAGCGCGTATTTCTATAAAGAAATCATGGAAAGCAATGGAGCAAAGCTTGCCATTAATACGGGACGCTGGAAACGCAGCGCAAGATGGCAGCAGGAAGAAAGCTCGAATATGTGAATTACAGAACCAATAATTATTCCCGGAGGAAGTATGAAAAAAAGAGTAGTTGCATTATTTTTGGCGTGTCTGATTGTCGGAAGTACCGGCTGTGCGCCGCTTCAGACAACGCTGTCGTATTCCGGCGACGTGGGCACAGAGTCGTCTTCCCAAAATGCCGGAACGAAAGATAATTCATCCAAAACGAGTCTCTTTGGCCAAAACGGTTATGGGACCAAATGGGTGAATTCCGATGTGATCGGAAGCGTTAAAGCCACGGACAATATCCGGCTTCAGGATGATTATGCGGCGGCAGTGAATCAGGATTGGCTTGTTTCATCCGATCAGGTCAGACTTACTTTCGCGGATGCAGATGATTCCGTTTATGATAAAAAGATAGAGATCTTAGAGGAAATATCCGGCATGGATGGAAAGAATGCGGAGGAATTCAACAAGTATTACAAACTTGCCACCGACTGGGAAACCAGAAATGCACAGGAGATGGATGTACTGAAGACCTATCTTAAGGGTATTGATGATATTTCCGGCAAAGAAGAACTCTACGCGTGGCTTATCGACCGTGAGAAGAATCCGAGCGGAATCGCTCCGATATCCTATCAGAAAAATGAACGGTCCGAAAAAGAACCGACAAAAATGGTATGCTGTATGGATATTCCGCAACGTTTTCTCGGATTGGATGATTTATACTATAACGGATCCGAAGTAGCGGCGATCGAAAACAAAGACTTAAAAGAAGGAGAACTTTTTATTGTTCTCGATGCACTCGGATACACGGAAAAAGAAAAAAAGAAATTAATCCGTGCAAATTACCGCATGGAAAAGAAACTCCTTTCTGCAAAGTCAGCTGCCACATTCAAAGGGGTTGATTCGTATACCATGACCAGAAAGGATGCAGTTGCTTTGGCCGGTTCCTATCCGTTGGATGCGTACCTAAGTTCATTCGGAGTCAAAGATGAAGCACCTGTTTCCGTAGATAAGAGGTTACTGAAAAAACTGGATCGTTTATGCGGAAAAGGTAATCTTGAGAATATGAAAGCATTTTTAAAAGTGCAATTCATAAAAGAGAATTATTATAACCTTGACCGAAATATTTTTGATCAGCTGGTAGCTCCTAGTCAAAAGGCGGGCGGCAATTCCGAGAATGATATTTATACTCCGGAAAAAATGGAAAAAATGATTTTCTTTAACCGTTATCTCGGACAGTCTGCCATGTCAGCGGCTTTTAATGAGTTGTATCTGGAGAAGTATGTAAGCGATGAAGATCAGAAAAGACTCGAAGAAATGGTACAATCGATTGTCGACAGTTACCGGGAAATATTACAAAACGAAGACTGGCTTTCGGAGGATGGAAAGAAACTTGCGGTAGAGAAGCTGGACAATATTGCGACACATGTTGTATCTCCGAATAATGAACTGATTGATTTTAACGAACTGAATCTTGTTTCGGAAGAGGACGGAGGAAGTTTTTTGGAGGCACAGCTTCAACTGAGCTATTTTGCCAGATGTCAGCTGGCGGATACCCTGTACAAAACATATGAAAAGACCGTATGGCATCCTTTTCTCGGCCCCGATACACTTTCATCGAATGCAGTTTACATGCCTGCTGAAAACGCAATCTATATTCTTGCAGGTGTTTGCGAAAAACCATTTTATTATGAAGGGATATCCGACGAAGAACTCTTGGGATCGCTCGGTGTTATTGTAGGTCATGAGCTTACGCACGGCTTCGACCAGAACGGTATTCATTTTGATAAAGACGGAATTATGCGAGACTGGTTTCCTGCGGGAGACAAAATGACATTCAATAATCGTGTCATGAAGCTTTCAAGCTTTTACAGCGGTCTGCGTCCGTTTGATCAGTCTTCCTATAACGGATCAAGGATATCCGCGGAGGCAACCGCAGATATGGGAGGCATGAGGATCACCCTCAATATCGCAAAGAACAAACCGGATTTTGATTACGATAAGTATTTTAAGGCGGAGGCTGTTATGTGGCGCTCGAGGTACAGCCTGGATGTGGAGAAATATAATTTTGAAAAGGATAATCATCCGCTTAACTATCTTCGGGCGAATGTTACGGATATGCAATTCGATGAATTTTATGAAACCTATAACATACAGCCGGGAGACGGCATGTATCTTGAACCTGATAAACGTATTGCAGTCTGGTAATGGATGGAGGATAACATGAGCGAAGCATTAATTAAAATGGAAAACGTAAAGAAAACATATGGAAAACACGAAGTATTAAAGGGCGTAAATATGCAGGTAAATAAAGGTGATATTTATGGCCTGATCGGGAAAAACGGCGCCGGTAAAACAACGATTTTTAAAATGGTTCTCGGACTTTCCACGATGAATGAAGGAAATGTTTCCATTTGCGGAAGTACCAATGAAAAGGAATTAAATAAAAACAGAAACAAGATCGGTTTCCTTGTCGGGCAGAAATTTTACGGTTATTTAAATGCCCGTGAGAACTTAAAATATTATGCCATTGCCAAAGGCTTTCACGGAAACGCAATCAATGAGGAGATTGACAGGGTACTGGAGCTGGTGAATTTAAAAGACGTGAAACAGCCGTTTCGCAAGTATTCCCTCGGTATGCAGCAGCGTCTCGGAATTGCCAATGCAATACTCGGAAGTCCCGAAATACTGATTCTCGACGAGCCGACAAACGGCCTGGACCCGCAGGGTATTGCCGATGTGCGGAATATGGTTCACCGTTTTAACGAGGAATTCGGAATGACCGTGATCGTATCCTCCCATATTCTCGGAGAACTCGAGCATACGGCGCACCGTTTCGGTATCGTAAACGAAGGAATTGTTGTGCGCGAGATTACCGAAGCGGATTTAAACGAAACCGAACCTGTAGTTGAGATTGCACTTTCGGATATCGAAAGAGCAAGACAGGTCCTTGCGGATGCGGGAATTAAGATTACCAGAGAGATTCAGGAAAGAACCTCCCTGGAGGACTTCTATTTCCGTTTAATAGGGGGAAGCAATTTATGATGAATTTGATTCGTGCCGATTTAAGAAGGGTATTAAGGCGTCCGACTCTTTATATTTTTGTTGCGCTGATGATGATTTTTTCGATTCTTGGCGGACTGTCACTGGATTCCATGGAACAGATGAACACCGAAAAAATGACAACCGCTTATTATGTTGCGATTATGGCATCCGTTCCTATTCTGATTACACTTTACGGAGACGATTTTCGGTCGGGCAGTATGATTACCGTAATCGGAAGAGGCATATCCAGAAGAAATCTTTTGATTTCCAAACTGATTACCGGGTCCATATTGCTGTTTGGATTCTATGCGTTTGCTTTTCTTGATTTTTATATCCTTCATACCTTTTTGGCGAATTCCCATTATTCGCCGAAACAGACGGCGTTAACCGTGCTGATGGTATTTTTGGGATGGGTTCGTAATGTTGCGCTTTTTGCCTTTGCTTCCATCTTAATGTATGCGTTTTGGAATGTTTCGGCAGGAATCGTTTCGATTCTCGGACTCATTGCATTCTTAAGAATCATTCTTAATGCTGTTGATAAAACGGGAAATATCTATGCCATAACGACGGACGGACTGATTGATAAAGGGTATGCAGCCGTGATGGCCGGGCAGTTCCCGTATCAGTTTATAATCGTGATTATTTATATTGTTTTATTCATTATAATCGGAAATCTTTTCTTTAAGAGAAAGGAGCTGGATTTATGAGAAATATGATTCGTGCGGATATCCGCAGAGTATTTCGGAAAAAGATTTTCTGGATTGCTCCGATTGCGGTTTTAATATTTTCTTTTTCGAGCGTTATTTCCATGTTTGCCATAAATATTCTTACAAAGTATATTCCTTTGCTTGCCGCAATGGGACAGCAGAATAATTCAGCCGTTTATTCGCTTAATACGGTATTTGATTCATTAAAACTGGCATTATCCATCGTGATTTTTCTGGCGCTTTTTGCGGATGATTTTAAGGCCATGTCGATGACGCAGATGATCGGGTACGGAATGTCTCGAAAGAAATATGTTATTTCGAAATTTATCGACAGCGTGATTCTGGTTTTGATTTTCTATGTTGTGCTGATCCCGGTGATTTTTCTGTTGTTTGCCGCTTTCGGACAGCCTCTTACCGGAGAATATGCGCAGTATGTATTATTAAAAATATTTTTCGGGATTTTAAAGACCATTGCGAATCTTACCATTTCGGCGCTGGCTTTCTATATCACCAACAATATGCCGCTTGGAATTTTCACGGTATTGATTCTGCAGATTATTCCGGTAGGACTTCTTTTGATGGCAGAGTCACCGTTCATGAAGATATTTCATCTGGACCGTTATTATATGGACGGAATGTTCAATCTGGCACACACGAATTTTGCACTGGGACTGGTTCCGGAAGGAATCCTCTGGACGTTTATTTGTGTATTCATCTACATTGGCTGCGTTTTAGCGGGAACGATTTTCTTCTTCGACCGGAAGGAGCTGGATTTCTAAATACGAATAGCAGCTTTAAAATGCGAATGCTTCCGTGCGCCGGTTTCGGAGGGCGTTATTTTAAATGGTTTTGAAAAATTCCCTCACTTCGATTAAAGAGGGAAAGACTTCTTCGTAAAGTTCCTTGATTTCCTCGTTTGGCTGAAGCATATCGGGCACCATTAAGGGATGCATTCCGGCAGCATGCGCAGCGCGGATGCCGTTAAAGGAATCCTCGATTACGTAACAGTCTTTGGGTTCGGCCTGCAGTGCAGCGGCCGCGTTTAAGAATATTTCGGGGTCGGGTTTGGAATGCGTAACCTGATCTCCGCCGATAATACGGTCAAAAAAGTTCAATAATCCGGCATCGCGGATTTCCGTTTCCACAACCGCCGTTCTGGTTGAAGAAGCGACTGCTGTTTTGATTCCACGTTCGTGCAGGTATTCCAGCAGCTCCCGGATGCCGGGTTTTGTCGGCAGATTCCCGTTATCGTAGCGTGCGTGAAAGCGTGTTGATACGATTTTTTTCAGTTCTTCATAAGGAAAATCCTCGCCGTACATTTCCTTAAAAACCTGCTTTGTGGCAGCATCGGTGATGCCGATGCTTCGTCGCACTGCTTCATCGATATTCGGAATATTCTGTTCCGTGGCAAGTTCTTTCCATAAATCTGCTATTTTTCTCTCGGAGTCAAAGATGACTCCGTCCATGTCGAAAATCACGTAATACATAAGTTGTCTCCGTCGATTGGTATTTGATATTCAATGAAACTACATTCAATGAAACTACTTTTGTAGTATAAAAAAAGTATGGAGAAAAAGCAAACCGGAGCCGGTTGGTAAATTTCAGTAAATATTCACAATTATTCATGGATATATAGGGGCGGACTGTTTATAATGGGTATATATGGCAGTCTGAAATAATAAGGGGGAGATTTATGTTTTGTTTTCAGTGTGGAAATCAGATTGGTGACGGAGACCGGTTTTGTGAATTCTGTGGAGCATTACAGGATATTGCACCGGAAGTAACACAGGATGCAGCAGTACAGACTGTATACTATGTTCAGCAACCGCAGCAGGCAGTACCGCAGTATCAGCAGGTACAACCGCAGCAGGCAGCACCGCAGTATCAGCAGGTACAGCCACAGCAGGCAGTACCGCAGTATCAGCAGGTACAGCCACAGCAGGCAGCACCGCAGTATCAGCAGGTACAGCCACAGCAGGCAGCACCGCAGTATCAGCAGGTGGTTCCCGGGCAGACGGTAGTGGCGCAGCCCACGGTACAATATCAGCAGCTACAGCCGGCACCGGAAGCGCAGGCGCAAAAGAAGAAGAAACCTCCGATTGCGTTATTTATCATCGGCGGAATCGTTCTTTTCCTTGCTCTTATTGCAATCATCGTTGTAATTATAATTGCGGTTATTGCGGCAAAAGCCGGAAAAGTGGTAAAGGAAAAAGTAAGCGATTACGGCAAAACACAGATGGAATCGGTTTTGAATGATAGCGGTCTTGGCGGACTCGGTTCTTTGGAAGACGGAAATGATAAGGATTCCGGTAAGACAGGAATCGAAATTCCCGGCATCACCGATGACAATGGCGGAACAGGCAATGATGTTCAGCCAGGGGATGGAGATATCGGACAGTTCGGAAACAATACAATGACCTGGGATTCCATCGGTCGTCCTTCACTGGATGACTTTAGCTGGTATTATGCCGGACAATACGATTATTATGATGGCGTCAACTGGCTGGATGCTTCGCAGTATCAGGGCGCATGGAAGGGCATGATTATTTATACGGCAGACGGTTCGGAAGAACTGGTGAATTTTGACATTAATATTACCCCGCAAAATGTCACCCTGCTGGCAGACTGGTATATGGTTCACATCGGCGGAAATGAATTGTTGCCGGAAGAAGATATGGACGATACTCTCTTTACCGGTTATGAATGGGGCAACGGAATCCATGTGGAAACGGAAACTGCAACCATTGAAATCGATGAATTCTGGGAAATGGGCGGAACACAGTACGGGAAAGGAACTTTAAAGCTGGCCGGCTCCGGAGACAACGTGGTACTGCTTGTCAGACCTTAAATTCGGTTTTACAAATTTAATTTTTTCTACTATACTGAATGGGTGCCCGGAAACAGGCACCCATCAAATTTTGGAAGTGTTAAGAGAGCTATGAAGAATGTGGGACGGTAAAAAATGACACAACATCCCCGTCCCCAAGTGTCATTTAAAAAGAGGATAAAGTTATGATTAATCAGGAATTCAAAGACATGATTCAGGCACCCAGTGTAATTCGTGCGCTGGCGGGCTATGCAAACAAACGCGGACAGGAAATCGGATATGAGAATGTTTTCGATTATTCCCTCGGAAATCCTTCCGTTCCGGTTCCGGACGAACTGACCAAAACGATGATTGAGCTGTTACAGACGAAGGATTCAAGCTTCCTTCACGGGTACAGCCCGAATCCCGGAAATCCCGTATCCAGAGAAGTTACGGCGGATTTCTTAAACCGTAAATTCGGCATGGATTACACCATGGAACATATTTTTATGACCTCCGGTGCAGCCGGTGCGGTAGCACATGCGCTTCGCTGTGTAACAAAACCGGGTGATGAGGTGCTGACCTTTGCACCGTTCTTCCCGGAATATAATCCGTATGTTAACAAAACAGGAGCCGTTCTGAAGGTTGTTCCGGCTGATACTTCAAGCTTCCAGATTAATTTCGATGCCTTCGAAGAGATGCTGAATCCGAAGGTTATGGCGGTATTGATCAATACGCCGAACAATCCTTCCGGAATCGTATACTCTACGGAAACCATAAAGAAGCTGGCGGAAATTCTTTCCGATAAGCAGAAGGAATACGGGCATGATATTTTTATCGTATCTGACGAACCGTATCGTGAAATCGTGTTTGCAGGTGTGGATGCACCGTATGTATCCAAGTTCTATGATAATACGCTTTCCTGCTATTCCTATTCGAAGTCGTTATCAATTCCCGGCGAGCGTCTCGGTTATGTAGCGGTCAATCCGCGTGCAACGGATGCAAAGCTGATTGTACCGATGTGCTGCCAGATTTCAAGAGGAACCGGTCACAACTGCCCTGCAAGCTTAATTCAGATTGCGGTTGCAAAATGCATTGATTTAACTTCCGATTTGTCCGTATATGAAACCAATATGAATATCCTTTATAAGGAACTGGTGGATCTCGGATTCGAAGTCGTGAAACCCGGCGGGACCTTCTACATCTTCCCGAAGGCATTGGAGGAGGATGCAAATGCCTTTTCCGAGAAAGCAAAGAAATATGATTTGATTCTGGTTCCCAGCGATTCCTTCGGCGTAAAGGGTTATTTCAGAATGGCTTACTGTATCGATACCGAAAAGGTGGAGAGGTCCTTGGAAGCACTTCGCAAATTCGTAAAGGAAGAGTACGGAAGATAAAACGAAAAAATCGTCTGACTCAGGACGAAAGCCGTTATTAAGATGGCTGATTAGCAAAAAATCGCTTAAAATAATCGATTTTCCTCATTTTGTCAAGATATAATATGCAAAAATAAATTATTAAATTTGTAAAAAGGGTCTTGCGAAAAATGTGTTTGGGTAAAAACAGAGAAAATATTACAAAATTGTTGTGCATTTTTAACAGTTTTGCCATATAATCCTTGTGCAATATGGGTTAAAAAGCCGAAAATACCCGCAACCCTTTGACTTTTCAAGGTTTTTGCATTAAACTCATTGTAAAGTTTATGGGGGAAACCATAAATTTAGGTTATAAAAATTTTACAAATATATTAAAAATTCTACACACCTAAGTGAAAGGAAGGAGTTCTGAATCATGGCAGATGAGAAGAAAACAGCAGTTGTAAAACCGATTGCAAAAGCAGCAGTAAAGGTTGAAGCAGCTAAGGAAGAAAAGAAAGAAGCAGCTAAGGCTGAAGCACCTAAGAAGGAAGCAGCACCTAAGAAAGCAGCAGCTCCCAAGAAAGCAGCAGCACCTAAGAAAGCAGCAGCACCTAAGAAGGAAGCAGCTCCTAAGAAAGCAGCAGCACCTAAGAAGGAAGCAGCTCCTAAGAAAGCAGCAGCTCCCAAGAAGGCAGCAGCTCCTAAGAAGGCTGAAGCACCTAAGAAAGCAGCAGCACCTAAGAAGGCAGCAGCTCCCAAGAAAGCAGCAGCTCCCAAGAAAGTTGCAGCTCCTAAGAATTCCGTATATGTTCAGTATGCTGAGAAGTCCTACAGCACCGAAGATCTTGTAAAGATCGCAAAGGATGTATGGGTATATGACTTAAAGCAGAAGGCAGCAGACTTCAAGTCCGTTGAAATCTATGTTAAGCCTTTCGAAAACGTTGCATACTATGTAATCAACGGAACCGAGAGCGGAAGCTTCGCAATCTAATTTTTCCATTATTAATAAAGAAATCAATTTTAGAAGAATCCCCATCCGGATATGGATGGGGATTTTTTGACACTTGGGCGCACGATCTGCGCCAGACCGCAAAGTATCCTTCGGATACCTTTAGCGGAGACCGGGGATGTTGTGTCATAAAACGCTTGACAATTTTTTCATCTGGTGGTAGATTATGTTTTAAAGGTATTAGCACTCTAACAAAGCGAGTGCTAACAAGAAATAAAAACCGGTGAGATAAGGCTTAAGAAAACCGGAATACAAGCCGAAGGATAACAGGAAAGGTCGGTTTCATGGATCAACTGGACGAAAGAAAAATGAAAATTCTGCAGGCGATCATCCGGAACTATTTGGAAACCGGCGAACCTGTAGGCTCGAGAACCATTTCGAAATACACGGATTTAAACCTAAGCTCCGCAACAATTCGAAATGAGATGGCCGACCTTGAAGAGATGGGCTACATTATTCAGCCCCATACTTCCGCAGGACGAATTCCATCCGACAGAGGCTATCGTCTGTACGTTGACAGCATGATGGAAGAAAATGCCCGCCAGGTGGAAGAACTCAAAGAGATGCTCGTTGAGAAAGATGAAAAAATGGATCATCTTCTCAAGCAGGTAGCCAAGGTGCTTGCGGTAAATACCAATTACGCGACGATGGTTACGGCACCGCGGGTATCCGGAAACAAAGTAAAATTCATTCAGCTGTCCAGAGTCAGCGATGAACAGATTCTGGCGGTCGTTGTGGCAGAAGGAAACATTATCAAGAACACGATGATTTCCGTCAACGAGCCCATCAATGACGAGACCATGCTGAAGTTAAATATTTTGCTCAATACCAGCTTAAACGGACTTGCAATTGAAGAAATCAATTTAGGACTGATTTCCAAAATGAAATCCCAGGCCGGCGAGTACGGTTCCTTCATCGGCGAAGTCATCGATGCGGTGGCGGAAACCATTAAGGAAGAGGATGACTTAGAGGTTTACACCTCGGGTGCAAACAACATCTTCAAATATCCGGAACTTGCAAATGAGCAGAACGCGAGCGGTTTAATCAATGCATTCGAGGAAAAACAGCTTTTGGCGCAGCTCGTTGACAGCTCGATGGAAGATGACGGCAGCAATAAGAACGGCATCCGCGTGTACATCGGCGAGGAATCCCCGAT
>CACZRH010000140.1 GCA_902783455.1 uncultured Lachnospiraceae bacterium
GTGGAATAAAAATAGATGCCGATTTTCACACCGTTCTTTTGTGCTTCCTCCAGATTATATCTCGCATTCGGATCTTCTCCGAAGCCACCGGCTGTGGTACCGCGATACCCGATACGAATAATTGCAAATTCGATTCCGCTTGCAGCAACCGTTGCCCAGTCTATCGTGCCCTGATACATGGACACATCAATGCCGTAAGTAACATTGGCATTCTCCCCAACGGTACTTGCATTCAATATCGGGGATGGTTCCGGCACAGCCACTCCGGGCGGAATTTCCGATGCTTCTTCTGATTGTTCTTCTGACTGCTCTTCTGACTGTATTTCCGACGTTGTCTCCAGTTGTTCTTCCGATTTTATTTCCGATGATTCCTCCACAATTTCAGGTCGTTTTTCTTCGTTAACCGCTATGATTTCCGAAGAGCTTTCGCTGAAAGTCACGTCGGATACTGCTTCATTATCTGTATTTGTTCTTCTACAACCAATTGCACTCATCAAAAGCATCAGGCTGATTGCCAGAAGAAGAATTCTCTTTTTCATTTTTTTCTCCTTGAAATGACACACGGTGACGGGGTTGTTGTGTCACTTTTTCGCCTAACGCCACCCCAAAATCACTTAATGCACAAAAAAAGCCCTCCGCATATATAATAATATTCTATATGCGGTAGGGCAATTATTTTATTATCCAAACCTTTCGGTTTATTGTACTAAATCCTGCCAAACCTTTCCGTTTTACATCGTAGGAGCTTTCGGTTCGGGCTTGATTGGATTCTTAATCTCATTTTTAGGCGCATTTCCTTTTAAGCTCTTACCTTCCGGATTACCGGTACGGAGTTCTGCTGAAAACTTCTTTCTTAATTTCTCCATTGCATTCGGATCATTGATTAATTTCAGTAAAAACTTCGGTGTAATCTTTTCGTTCGGAAGTGCCTCCTTAAACTGCTTGGAATTGGTAAGCGTCATAACGGTTTTGTTATACGCCTTCCAGGAATCAGCACATTCCATGGATTCTACTCCGCCGGCATCTTTCTGCATATTCAGCAAAATCAATATTACGGATGCTCTTCCCATTTTTTTGGCAGACTCTGTCAGCGTACTGTTTTCATCCATCTGACCGATATAAGTATATCCATCCGATGCTCCACGTTCAATATATCTGGCTGCTCCATCCTGCTGCTTATAAGACTCCTTAAAAGATATTCCCTTCTCCTTCGATGCATTTTTTTCCTTGTCATATTTGACGGTATCCTTTTTAAGCTTTGCATTCAGCTTATGAGACAGGGTATCCAGACTCTCATATGCTTTTTCCATTGCAGCCAGTCTTCTCTTGCCTTTATCATCAAGCGGTCCTTTTTTCGCAATCTGCTTATGTTTTGCCTTAATATACGAGGAAATATCTTTCTTTGCAGTATCAATATCCTTAAGCGTTTCTTTTATTTCCGCTTCCGACTGCTTATTATTGTTTAACCGTCGTATGACCATGTCATCATGAACCCGGATATACGATTCTCTGGCGCGCATGTATTTAATACTTCCGAAAAATGCCTGATTTAATCTGCTTGTAACATCATCATAAGACTTATCCAGATTTCTTTTGACATCAATATCATTTTTTGCGGAAGCCGCCTGTTTTCTTTGATTCTCAAGTTCTTTAAATTTTCTTTTTGTCTCAAGAATCGCTGCTTTCGCTTCATTCATGGCATCGGTACGATTGACAGCCGCATCGGACTGTTTCCTCTCGCCGGCTTTCTTATACAGATATTTGTCAATTGCAGCTTCCGCAATATCCATTTTTTTCTCGATAGTACGAATCTCACCTGCTGTCAGATTCTTAAAATCTCCCTTATTGCGGTATAATTCAAATACCTTATTAAACTCTTTATATGCTTTTCTGGCAGCTCTAAACTCACTGCTGCCGATTTTTACATCCCAGTTTACTCCAACAATCCCGTTATATGCATCCCGAACGGAAGTGCTGATTTCGTCGAACGTTTTATTCGAAGGTGTTTCCATTGCCTTATCGTACATAGCGCTGAACTTCTTCATAATTCGTTCTGCGGAATCAAATCCATCCGACATGGCACTCATACGACTCAAACGATTCTTTCCAAAATCATCTTCATTCTCATGCTGATGTAAATATGCGCTGATTTTTTCCCCTGCAACATTGGCAAGTCTTCTGGCTTCATCCATCTCAGCAACGGAAATATCTTTTTCATCCTTCTGATCCAATTTTTCCATTAAATCAAAAAGATTCTTATATGCAGCAAACGCATCCTTGTATTCGGAACTGCTCCAAAATACATCTTTATGCTCATTCATTGCATCATAAGCTTTTTCGGATTCTTTACACAAATCCTTTACAGATTTAACCGGCTCATTATCAATGATTTCCTGACGTCGGTCTAATTCTTCAATCTGTTCATCAAGGGCATCCTTCGCACGCAGCATGGTAATGACACGTTTTCTGGTTCGGGATGGAAGCCTTGAATAATCATCACCGCATTCCTTCTTTTTTGCATCCAGATAAGCATTAATCGCGTCTCTGGTATGTTCGGCTCTTGAATAAAGGCTGACAATTTCCCAGCCGGACAATCTCCTGGTCTCCGAGATTTTGGCTGCGCCCATTTTCTGCCATCTGCTACTGAATTTATTGAAAGCATCCCTTGCTTCACGGAATTCTTTGCTGTTTCGAAATCCCGGTACTTTTCTGAAAAACGAAGTCTGATTGCTCCGAATCCGATCCTTTATTGAGGAAAGATTTCCCTGAATAGTCGAAAGTTTCACTTGAGGCGCTTTGGGGACATGAATCCGGTTAACCGGTTCATTCTGAATATTGTTCTGATTATTCTGAAGGTTATTTTGGTTGTTCTGCAGAGCATTGTTATTCTGATTGTTCTGCAGAGCGTTATTATTCTGCTGCAGATTATTGTTACCCGGCTGATTATTGTTCAATAAATTGATGTTATCCATCTTTGGTACTCCAAAATGCTGTCCTACGACCTGTATTTATCCAATTTTTAAGCAGTTATTCTTGCATACTTTAACACTGTATGCATGCATTGTATACCTGCTTGTCCATCAGATGTCCAACAAAACAAAAAATAATATGACACATGGGGACGGGGATGTTGTGTCATTTTGTTGACACAAATTCAATCTATTCGGATTATATAAAATAATTATAATATCATCTTCTCAAACCTTCTCAAAAATCTGCTCAAAAGAAGGTGCATCACAAACCGGGATGGTGGCATAAAGCTTATTGTCCCGAAGCACAATGCGATTATAGTTGTGAAGCATATCTACAGAAGGATTGATGTGATGCAGGGAAATCTCATCATCATATCCGCATTTAAGCACCGTAATCGACAGGGCATCCGAATGATTTAAATCCTCTTTGTCATAACCGAAATAAAGCTTATTCTCCTGAATTTTAAGCATGGCAGATCCGCTCGACCAGATGCCTTCCAAAAACGGCAGATATTCCGCATCTGCAATTTCAAAATTTCCATAGCGGTTATTTTTCGTGCGTTTGTAGGTATCCGTACTGTCACCGGAAATCGGAAAGTTTTCCGTAATGGTAAAACTTTCTCCTTCAAAGAAGCATTCCTTTATCGTGGCATACGGATTAGAATTCGCGGTATAGCGAAGCCCCGCTTCATCCGGGTAAATAAAGAGTTTTCCGTCCTGCTCTTTTGTTTTGTAAGTGGTTTTTAATACCTCGCCACCACGCCAAAGCTGGATATAATATGTTTCATCCAGTTCCATTCTCGGACCGAGATGCGATGGTTCCCAAAATCCATAATAATCCTTGATATTCACTAATCTACTCTCCTTTTTGCAGGTTGCCATTTCTATACCAACTTTGCCTGGCAGTTTGTTTGGAAGCCGTTGCTTACTACCATACAAACTTTGCTCTGCAGTTCGTGTGGAAACTGCTGATTACTATACTAACTTAGCCCCGCAGCTCGGGCAGAATCTGCTCCCTGCCTTTGCTCCGCAGTAGGTACAGAAATTCGGATAAACAGGAGCAATATTAACATCCGGTTTCTTGGTAAAATCATCCGTCATCGGCCGAATATCCGGATTCGGATGGTCATTGGTCATCGGCATTGATGCAATTGCTTTAATTTTATTCTTCGATTCCTCATCTAAATTGATGGATAGAATGGTAACAGATGTCGCCTGCAGTCCGTCTCGGTTCATGCCGTTAGCTGTTTTTTTACTGATATCCCTAAGGCTTCTCTCCAGCGCGGATGCATCAAGCGAACCGCTAAGTTCTGCAACAGCCTTATTAAAAGAATCAATTGCAATCATTGCACCTTTCTTTTTGACCTCATCTAATGATGCATATTTTGAAGAATCCTTTACTACAACCGTTGCGTTTCCGAACGCCCGAAAGTGTAAATCCATACCGGTTCTTGCATCCTTAAAGGGAACCGGTGTCGGAGTTCCGAACCGAATTTCAATTTCTTTGTTTAGATAATCTGCTTCCATGAAATGCCTCCTTTTGACACTTATTCATCTTCTAAAACTTCATATTTTCTTTCGTTCTTAATTCCGCAAAAATTCGGATGCCAATCCGGAGCTTTCGGCATTTCACTACCGGTAAGCCATGCTTTGATCACACGGCGATGTACGATTAAAAAAACGACTGTCAGAATAAGTTCAACAATAACGATAGTTTTAATTGCTTTTTTCATACGCTTCCTCCTTATATTTTTACCCCAGCAATTCTTTAAGTGTTTTCATGATTTCAGGAATATCATATGGTTTTGCCAAATGTCCATTCATGCCGGCATCCATTGCAACCTGGCGGTCCTCCTCAAAGGCATTTGCCGTAACCGCTATGATCGGAATATTGGACTTTTCTTTATCTTCCAGTGCACGAATCTGCCTGGTTGCCTCGTAGCCATCCATTTTAGGCATCTGAATATCCATCAGGATAATGTCGTAGTACCCCGCAGATACGGATTTCATTTTTTCCACAGCATCCGTTCCATCACTTACAATATCAACCGCAAGACCGACATTCGTCAGAATATTCTCTGCAAGCATTTGATTCAATTCGTTATCTTCCGCCAGCAATACCCGTTTCCCGGAAAAATCCGTTTTGGAATCGACTTCCGTTTTTTCTTCTGTTTGTTTATCCAAAGTTTCCAAAAAAGGTTGAATCATGACATCTCGCAGCTCAGACATGAACAACGGCTTTGAACAAAAAGCCGTAACCCCGGCCGCTTTTGCCTCAGCCTCTATGTCTGCCCAGTCATACGCAGTCAGAATGATAATCGGCGCACTGTCTCCGATTACCTTGCGAATTCTCCGTACCGTTTCAATTCCGTTTAAATCCGGCATCTGCCAATCGATAATATAAACCCTGAATTCATCCGCATGATCCAATGCATCCTTTGCACGTATCACCGCTCCTTTTCCGTAGTTCGTCCAGTCAGGACGCATTCCGATCTCACGCAGCATGGAACAAACGGAAAGACAGGTGTCGGTATCATCATCCGCCACAAGAACACGTACTCCCTGAAGATCCGGAATCGGCTCAACCTTGGCGGATACGCTGCTGATTTTACATGGAAGTTCTACTATAAATTCACTCCCCTTGCCTTCGGCGGAATGAACCGTAATCACTCCGCCCATCATATCAACGATATTCTTCGCAATAGCCATACCCAGGCCTGTTCCCTGGATGCCGCTGACTGTACTTGTCTTTTCACGGGAGAATGCTTCAAAAATAGACTTCTGAAATTCTTCACTCATGCCGATTCCATTATCTTTGATACGGAATTCAAAATTTGCAATGTTATCGACAGGCGATGGTTTCTCGATCACCCGAAAGCTGACTGTTCCACCGGAAGGAGTAAACTTGATCGCGTTGGACAGAATATTTAAAAGCACCTGATTCAGCCGAAGTTTATCCGTAATAATATCTTCATGCACTACATCCTGCGTATCAATAAACAATTCCAGTTGCTTTGATGCAATATTAGACTGAATAATGGTCCTTAAATCATGAATCACATCCGGCAGATGCACCTCTGTCTCTTCAATGGTGACTTTACCGCTTTCAATACGACTCATATCCAACACATCATTGATTAAAGACAAAAGATGCTGGCTGGAGACGGAAATTTTCCCAAGATAATCCTGCACCTGTTCTTTATTATCAATGTGCGAAGCTGCCAACGCCGTGAATCCCACAATCGCATTCATCGGTGTACGAATATCATGGGACATATTGTTTAAAAATGCGGTCTTTGCGCGATTGGCATGCTCTGCAGCAATCAGCGCATCGGACAATGCTTTCTGACTCTCTGCAAGCTCATTGTTTTTTGCTTCAAGATTCTGTCTCGCTTTTTCCTTCTCTTCCACTTCCTTCTTCGTGCGCCTGACATCTCTTATTAGCAAAAATACAATCACTGCTGCAATGATTAGAATAATCGTTACAACCAGTGCCATATGATCCCGCACTGCATCTATGAAACTATAAGAATACAATCCGCCGGTATATCGATAAGATATGCTCTGTGCGTAATTGCTTCCCAACACATTGACGCCGCGATTGAGAAGTTTTAACAATCCTTCGTTACCGATTTCTACACCAAAACATCTGGCATCGCTGTAACCGGTCTGATAGAGCGACAAATCCTCATATTTTTTGTTACGCAGAATATCGTTTGCTCTAAGTCCGTTTAATGTCACGCAGCCTGCTTTACCGGCAAGCAAAGCAGAAAGGCATTCTTCACTCGAAGGAAAAAATGTAATTTCTGCATCCGGATAATTCGTCCGCACAAAATAATACTGCATGCGATTGTTCTCATTGACGGCAAAATGTTTTGTCGTCTCTTCGTTAAACTCGCCCTTATAAACTAACTCCGCATGGGAGGAAGATACGGGATTTGACAGATAAATTCCGTTCTCTTCAGAGTAATACAAACCGCCACCCACCGGAAACGCTACATCAATTTCTTTCGAACAAACTGCGGCAACCATATCATCATAACTTTTGTACCCGCTGTAAGTAACCGTTATGTTCTGCATTCCAAGAGAATCTAAAATATCAGGAATTATATCTTTGACGATACCTGTTACTTCACCATGTTTATCCGTGTCGCTGTATGGCAGATAATTTTCCAGATAACCGACATGAAGCGTGGTATGATTATTCATCCACTCCCGTTCTGCTTGTGAAAATGCCATTGCCGTCATACTGACAGAATAATATTTTGCACGCAACGTATTCAGATAATTGGGTTCTTCTGCAGCAAGTAATGACTGTGCAGAATTTAGCTCTGCTATTAAGTCAGGACGTTTCTTGTTTACGCACAGATAATAATCCGATGAACCGAAAACGGTCAGCACTTCCGCATGATCTCTTCCATGGGCACCATCACTTTCTGCCGCAAGAACATCCACCTCGCGGGAATCGAATGCTTCAAACAACTCCTTGTAATCGGAATAAGTAACCACTTTCGCCGTCACATGATTGACATCAAGATACTGTTCCAGAACACCAACCATTGCACTGTCCAGCACGCCGATTTTACACCCGTTCAACGTAGCGGGATCCGCTGAAATGCTTTCATCCGCTTCGTGCTTTACAAGGTAATAAGATTCATTCCCCATTACAGCATTCGGATAGCCGATTATCCCTGCCCGATCCTCTCTCCACGCAAGACCTGCGAGTAAATCAATTTCTCCATCCAGAAGCATTTGATAAAGATCACCAAATTCTCCATAGACATATTCGTATTCCCAACCGGTGTATTCCGAAAGCTTACGATAATATTCGTAGGCATAGCCGCTCTTGAACTCACCTTCCGCAGCTCCCTCCTGAAAAACTTCGTTCTCATAATAACCTACCCGAACCACTTCCGGCTCACCATCAGCATACGAGGTAACAGGGAGACTAATCATTACCAAAACGATCGCGCAGACGAAGAGAATTATTTTCTCTAACAGCACTCTATGATGTTTATTCAGAATTCTTTTCATTGATTTTCTCCCCATCTCCCTTATAAAGAGTACAATAGTATACCCTATTGAAATGTTCTTCTTTTCAATTTTAACATAGGTCGTATTTCAAATAAAGGAAAGCTTTTACACTCTTTTAAAATCCATTCCCTTATATGTTCGAACCGGATTCCCGCGTTGCAAACGGTTATGTTCCCTCCACGCTTCATTCTTTTTATCGGCCTTCGCTTTTTGATTGATACTGGATAAAATGGCCGTCATTTTTTTCTTTGCATCCTTTCGGTTTAGCTCCTGGCTTCTCTCGGCAGTCGAGGTTACCGATATACCGCTCGGGATATGAGTAAGTCTAACACCTGTCTCAACTTTATTGACATTCTGACCGCCCTTCCCGCCGCAGTGAAAACGCTCAAAGAGTAAATCTTTTTCTTTTATTTCAACTCCGCTATTTTCATCTTCCACTAAAGGATTTTTTACATCGATAATGCTCACATCGATAAACCAGTTCTTTCGCTTATGATGCTCTCTTACCGGACTTTCACAAATCCAGAGAACGGAGCCATCCAGGAAGGATAAATCCTTCCCGGAAGAAAATAAAATGGATTTGTATCCGTCCTTTATTCCGGACGGATAGGCTTTTATTAATTCGATATCCGGAAATTCCTCCCGGAGCGAGGAAAAAAGCTTCCCCACTCCGAGCTCGCATTCCGCGGGACCCTGTCCCGAACTAAGCTGTACAATCATACTTTCCTCAATTCTTTCCGCCGGCTTTGTAGTTGTATACCGGCTTTAAAATTTTATCAATGGTTACTGTTTCGCCTATCACTTCTTTAATGTCCTCCAATCCGCGATAAGCAAACGGTGCTTCATCCAGTGTATCTTTTCCGATACAACTTGAATAAATGCCAGCCATGGCTTTCTTAAATTCCGATACCGTATGGGTTTGATCCACATCGGTCCTTCTTGCAATTCTTCCGGACCCGTGCGGTGCAGAGTAATTCCACTCCGGATTTCCGAGACCGGTTCCCAGAATAATGCCGTCACGCATGTTAATCGGGATAATTACTTTCTCTCCTTCTTTTGCACTGATGGCACCTTTCCGAAGAATCGCCCCGCAGGGACTTTCGAAATCCACATAATTATGAATGCAGGAAAAAATCTCCTCCATTTTCCATTTCATGCCCTTCACAATGCTTTCAATCATTGCCTCGCGGTTTAATGCCGCAAAGTATTGCATGATTTTTAAATCGTAAAGATAATCCTCCATCAATTCCCCGGATAAACAGGTCATCTCATACGGTGCATAGCCCTGTTTTTTCATTTGCGTTTCTTTCTGTCCGGTTCTTAAATAATAATCTGCAACCTCCATTCCAAGGTGTCTGCTTCCTGAATGAATCACCAGATAGATGTTTCCGTCTTCGTCTTTATCAAGTTCGATGAAGTGGTTTCCACCACCTAACGTTCCGATGCTTCTGATTGCCTTCACAGCATTGATGTGCTTATGACATTTCAGTTCACCCAGATCAATTTTATCTGCATATTTGTGTGCCTTCTCCCTGATATGACATCCGACCGGAACAGACTCCCGAATCACGGTATCGAGTTGTTGAAATTCCAAGCCTTTTGTTTTAATTCTTGCGATTGTCATTCCGCATCCGATATCAACACCAACTAAACTTGGCAGAATCGAATCTCCCACGGTCATCGTAAACCCTACGGTTCCGACTTTTCCTGGATGTACATCCGGCATAACACGGATGACGGATCCGTTCGCTGATGGATGATCGCAGATCATCTGAAGCTGCGCTCTGGCATACTCTTCTATCGCATATTCTTCGCTTTTTACGGTATAAACAATCGCGTTTGCGTATTTTCCATAAATTTGTAACATATATTTTTCCTCTCTTTTTGACATATGGTGACGGGGTTAGTGTGTCACTTTTTGACGGCTCACAAATTGCCCTGCCAAAGTGACACAAGGTGACGGGGATAATGTGCCACTTTTTCATTTTCACAAATACCCTAACCACGCCACTTCCCTTTCACCCTGTAGTTACTAAAACTGTAGTTACTAAAACTATAATTTAAAAAAAGGCACATAAAAAA
>CACZRH010000141.1 GCA_902783455.1 uncultured Lachnospiraceae bacterium
ACGGCTGCGCTGATACACAGATATTTCGGACGCTATCCGGAACCCAATACAAAAGATTATCCGAAGCCGAAAAACGGGCGGATCCTGATGGAAAGAGGAACGCCGATTAATTATATTTTATACAGGCTCTGTGAAGAATCCTTAAATCTCGAACGTCAGGGAAAACCGGGATATACAATTGATCAGATTGTAAGTGTAAATGCTCTTTCCGACAGAAAGCAGTATTATGCGGATGAATTGAGGGCAATCTGTGAGAAAAATGACGTAAAAACATATGCGAAGAATCTTCTTTCCTGCACGGAAGCCACTCTTGAATATTTGAATAAACAGTTTCCGTCTGAAAAAATGGCTGCTCCCGATGCTAATCAGGATGAATATTTCATGGGAAAACCATTATATTTATATACGAATCTTTATGATAATTATCAGGAGCTTACTTCTAATAAAGGAGTCATTCTGGAGGAAGGATTCGCAACAGAAGAAGAGTTTGTTGAAATCTCAGATGCCGCAGCCGATTACGGGAAACTTTCAAATGCTAACTACTGGCTGAGTAAAAAGAAAGTTCAGAATGCATATGAAACGAATGTCAAATATGAAGATAAATCAACGGTTCTTGCAAGTTATTGCCTTGGAGAATATCAGCAGGAAATAATAAGTGCATATATTGCACTTGGAAAATCGTTTTATGATACGGGAGAACATCTTGCGCTTGGTGTAAGCACCGATATTTTTGAACTTCCGGGCCTGCAGGAGATTGACAATCTGGATGATAAAGAATTCTGCGACCGACTTGTAAACGGAACCATTTTAAAGGATTATTTTATTGATTACGATAGATATAACAGAATCAAAAAAGGCATCGAGGAAGGCGATGTGAATTCCTGTATTGTAAAGGTAAATAACGAGCAGGAAAAACAGGCACTTCGAAGGAAGGCTTTGGAGCATACGACGGATTATCTGGAAAATGAAATTCTGGAAATGAATCTGTCCAAAACGGCCAAAACCCGGGAAAAAATATTTTATAAAGGATCCGAAAAGAACGGATATTTTGAAAAATCCGTATATAAAGATGTGGCGGAACTTTCGCCGGTTGATTTAATCATTGTCGAAGAGATTTATGATGAAATATTCGGCGGAATCAATGCCAGAGAAAACGTACAAGCCTATCTTGCCGGGAATCCCGGAAAGACGGAATTTGATTTGATTAAAATCGGAGACAAATCGGTTCATCAGTTCTTAAATCCTGATGAAGCGCCGGTGAATCGTGCGTTAACGAATGAAGAGATTCTGAAGCGGAAAGCGGAAATCGTCCGTATGACAATGCTGGCTGAGATTCCCTTAAGAAGAGAACTGATCCGCAGGGATGCGCAGAATCAGTTTGTAGTTGCAGGCGAAGAGGCTGTTTTTGGAATGACTTCTTTTGACCGGATTAAGAATGAACATCCGGAACTCGAAAGCATGGATTCTTTTAAGACATATTTTAAAGAAGCCTATAAAGTTATTGATACTAAGAAGTTTACACTTGAAGACTGGAAAGATGCTTATACGAGAGAGGTCAACCGGGCTGCCGAGCAGTTATTTTCCGATGAATATCAGCTGACTGAAGCGCAGTTGTCGGCAGATGCCAAGAACGGAGTCAGTCCGCAGGATATCGCAGTTAAAAAAATCGAATCCGTTTTCGGTCCGTCTCCGAAAATCATAAATGAGTGGTGCAAAGGCAGAAAAAAGGTTTATGACCGAAATGTATTTATGAATAACATGAAAGGGTATAATAAGGGGCTTTTTACTGCGGATGAATTTGCAACGCTTTCTTATCTGGCTTCGATGAATCCGGACTGTGTGAAAGTCGATGTGCCCGATTATTTCAAGAATGAGCCGAATGCAAAGCAGATGTATCTTCGCGCACATTCGAAGGAATGGACGTCAGCATTTTTGGATACCAAACCGGGACCGTTTACGGCGAAAACATTTGAAAATATCATTAATCCGGCTAAAAAATCGGTAGAAGATGCGATTTCGAAATTCAGTGAGGATGAATTTGTATATCAGAATGATGAAGAAATCGGCGATGTTCCTGCGTACCGTTACAAACCATTGGCGGATATTCTAAGCTACGGAATCAAAGAATGTTTAAGAAATATTAAAGGGCTTGATTCCATCCAGGGCCCGGACGGTAAATTCGCTCATTTCGTCACAATGCTGAAAAAAGCCACCGCTATGATGGAGGGCGTCGGAAACGAAGATTTAAAAGAAGCTGTCATGGAAAGCCTGACAGATGAAATGAAAACGGATTTAAAAACCGTTTTTGCGCTGAAGGAATTACAGGATAAAAAGGCCATTGCCGAAAAACGGATTAATGAAAACTTTATGGCAAAACAGCCGTTTCTTACAGAAGAAGAAAAACAGGCCTATTTATATGACATTGCCAATTTTGATGATTATGCCGAAGACTGGTATGATGCACATCGGAAATTCCTTGATACGGCGCAGTATAAGAATCAGGATAAATTGATCACGGATAAGATCAATAATGCGAAGAAAGCAAATCAGGAATGGCTTGTTCCGGTTTATGAGAATTCCAGGGAAGAATTAAAGAAAAACATTCCAATCTTAACACAGGAAACTAAAGAAAATCTGTTAAATCCGGAATATATGGCTGCTTTGCGGGAAAATTCCATTCATAAAATAGATGAGTTTAAGCATTGCGTGCAGTTTTTGAAAGATCAGGTTCGGGATTATCATGCCGCCAAATTCGTTGTGGATTTAAGCGATGATAAGTCGAGATTTATTATTCCGATTGACCAATTAAAGGAGAAGTATGAAAAAATTGCAAATGCAAACTATCGTTTTAACCAGGCAAGGAATCTGATTCTTGATTATGTAGATGATAAAATGCTTGAAAATGTAAACTCCCGTTTTCGAAATCGTGTAAATAATCCCGCGTTAAAAATAACGAAAAAGGATAAGTTTGCATCCCTTTCAGCGGGAAGTGCTTCGCCGGAAGCAATGAACATCTTCATTGAAGAATTATTTACAGAGCTTTCCAAAGATATCTACAGAACAGGAGCATTAAACCAAAAATTCATGGATATCAAACTTCCGTCTTATGTCTTGGAAGAAGGTCATCCGGAAAAGCTGGTTGAAAATCCCAAAGAGGATGCGATTAATGAGCTGAAGGATAATCTGCAGAATCAGCTGAATGCATTGCAGGCACCTCCTGTTGCAAATAACGCGCAGCAGCATGCAAATGCACCTGCAAACGCAAATAATGCACAACAGATTCAGAAGCTTCAGCAGGATATCGCATTGCTGAATGAAGTAAATAAAAATCTTGCAAAAGTAAAACCGGATGTAGAAGAGTATTATTCCGAAAAGATTAAGACAATCGATTTCTCGGCCTGTGTACTGGATGAACCGAATCATTCGAAAGATGCACTCCGAAACGGTGAATATAAAGACATCATTCTGGAAAAAAATCCGTATCGTAATGTCGGTTCGAATGCCAAAGAATCAGATGAAATTCATTATATCAATCAGGATAAAATAAATGCACTGCTTAAGCTTCGCGAAAATCCCGTTGTGGCATCGGAAGAAACAAACCGTAAAATTCTTCAGATTGCCAATATTATGAACGGGCTTGGCCTGCTTGCTCCGGATGGAAATGTTCCGATGGAAGAGGGCGGTAAGATATACGGCTATAAGAAACTGATTGATGCCAGAGTAAAGCTTGATGAAGCAGTTGACAGTGGAAATATCGAAGAGATTCGTACCGCAAATGAAGAATATAAGATGCAGTATAAGAATATTCAGGATCTGCATGCGATTATTAAGGAATTATTCCCGAATCCGCCTGTTGTTCCTCCGAATATTGAATCCGGCAGAAATCATTTAATTCCGGTTGAATTTACTTCGGATGTAAATACGGATTCCATTATGAATTCCATTTATCTTCTTGCAAATCAATGCATAAAAACCGGAGTCAGCGTGAAGGATTATCTGAAAAATCCTGTAACCGCAACGGAAAAATCGGTCGAAAATATGATTGAAAAGAACGGATTTGATGCAAAATGTGCATCCTTTAAAAACGTATCCGAAGCGTTCAATCACTATGCGGACATGATGGATTCGTCGTACTGTATTAAAGAAATTTTTTCCGATCCCCGTGTTTTCTACGGTGTTATGAGACCGATAGAGTCCTTATATCATCTGGAGGATAACAAAGAATTACGAAATGATTTAACCAGGCAGTCGCTGATTGTAAGTGACTTGGCAGAAATGCGCGGTGAACAGGAAACGGCTTTAGCCGGAACCATTTCCAAATTCATAAAAGAAGGAGAATCAATGGGTGAGGAAGCAAATAAACGCTTCCGCGAAGGAATCAAGACAGCCCTTATTTCCGGCGGAAAACTGGAGAAGAAATACCTTCCGGTAATCGATACCTACGAGAACGGCGTGGAAAAACCCGATACCGTAAACTATGAGGAGTCACTCGCTGTCCCGAACGGATATCGTTCTTTAATTGCAATGTATAAAGCCAATCACTTGGATGCGCTTCAGAACAGCTATATGGGAAAACTTCTTGAAGAAAGTTTATTTGATTATCTGAAGGCACATCCTGAGGATATGGAGAAGCAGGAATATAAGGAACTTGAAAAGGTTGCTTTGGATGCCGGATTCTACCTGGATGTAAAAACCACACAGGCGTCGGAATACCAGACCTTTAAGAATCAGTACAATCAAAAATCATTACAGATGTCGAATGCCGTAAAGAGTGATGAGGCTGAATTTAATAAAGACATTGTAAAGATTCAGAAGGATTTAAAGAAGGCACTGAAAGACCAAAGAAGTTTAAATAACCGCGGAAGGGATACGGTTGAAATTGATGCTTCGGTAAAAAAACTCGAAAATAAACTGTACAATGCAATTGATAAGAGACTGATTCTTTTAAACAATGAATATGCACTCGGAAAAGTAACCCCGTCCTATTTAAAAGCCAGACATCAGCAGTTAAGTGACCTGAAAGCAGATCCTTCCAATACGGATTATTTAAAAATTCCGGAATTTGTTTCAAAGAATGGTGCTCTGGCGGCAGCGGATGCAAAAATCATCAGCGGTAATGTGACGGGCAGATTATTCTCCGGGCCTGTGAAGAATCTTGATTCTTTCAAAGAGTGGAAAATGCATGAGGAAGCAACCGAATGGGATAATATGGGAAATGAAAAGCCCCGTATCGAATATGAGAATCAGTTAAGCGCCGAAGAGTGGCAGAAAGAGTATGAAAAAGAAATCATTAAATCCGCTCAGATTAAAATGCCGGCCGGAGTAACAAAGACCGCTGTTATTGCCAGAAATGTGCAAAAACGAAATGAAGAATTTGAAAAATCCATACTCAGTGAAAAAACAATTCTTGCACACCGTGTGGCAAACAGAGGAAATATTCCGTCTGTTACGATGGAAAATACGGCGCAGACTCTCGCTGACAGAAAAACGGATATACGGAATAAGTTCCATGACGGGCAGGCAAAAAATCAGTATACTTCGGTTGCAGAGGATCATCATTTGCCGCAAAACATTAATTTTAACCAGCCGGATGAGGATGTTCGTGCTTTATTTACCATAAATGATCCAATGAACGAAACGTTTTATCATGATGTTGCAGAGATTATCGCACTCGGAATTGCAGAAAACCGTGGCGGAAAGCTGCCGGAGGGAAATCTTGATATGTTTACCGCTCAAATCATGAGAGATATGGAATTCAGAAAGATTATGATGCCTTTGTCTGATAAAATTGCAGAAGAATTAAACAAAGACTATCAGCCCGGTGAACAGCGCCAGACCTACTGGTCGGACCAGCTTCTTTCCATGCTGGATGACCGTACTATCGTGAAAGCCTATGTAAAGCAGAAAGAAGCCGTGAAAAAGAATGATATGGCAGCGGATGGTATGTTCATGATACAGGAAGCCGTGAATAGAGCAGCGGCAGAGATGCCTGCAGCCATTGCGCAGAATCAGGCCGGAGTGCAGCATAATCAGCCCGGACCGCAGCAAAACCCGGCCGGTGCACATCAACCGAATCCAGTCGGACAAAACGGACCGCAGCAAAATCAGCCGGGACCACTGCATAATCAGCCCGAACTGCAGCAGGGTGAGGCTCATCAACCGGCTCATCAGGCGCATCCCGGAAACGGTATGAGACCGATGTAATCCGTAACAATAAAAAAAAGATGTAAGGACCGTGTTCTTAGAAAAAAGGACCGGTCCTTTTTCTGTTAATAATTTATTTTTGTTGGACATCTGATGGACGCAGTGTTTTATATTTGTGATAAAATAAGTTGTAAACCTTTAAATGAAAAGGAGAAAAGCATGCCGAAATATACAATACCAACGATGGAAGAAATCAGAGATCGCTTTATAGACCCGAGACGGTCCATGCTGACGGAACAGGAATACTTAAAAATAAAGGAAAAATCGAAAGAGATTCAGAATAAATACGCTTTTTGTATTTATGATCGTCAGGGCTTTATGTCTGCACTTCGTTTGCATATTCTCGGAACGACGAATAAAAAAATAGAGGATTTGGTTGATTTCAGTAAAATGCCTCATGATGAATTTATGGGATATGTCAATGGATTTTTTGACATGATGGATGATACCAAACCCGGACGCAGTAAAGCGGAATGTGCTAAGGATCTTGCCCGCACGCATAAAGTTGCTTTTGAGAAGTTAAAGAATTTTAAATTTGACGATACGCTGCGTGCTGATAATCTCGAATATGCAGCTAATTATCTGCCCCTTGCTTCGGTATTATCCTCCTTATACATGGAGCATTCCCAGAACATGACGTATTTCAGGCAAGGTACGGTTGCGAAAGACGGCCATGAAACCAGACAGGCATATGACAGTATTTATTCTCCGGAAGATGCTTCGTTAGATGAGAATACTATAAGCTCCTCAGTAAGACTTTTTTATCATCACTTAAATGATGCCTGCATGAATTACAACGCCGGAAACTATAAAAAAGCGGCGCTGAATTTTGCCCTGTTCCGGAAAGAAATACCGACCATGCAGGGAAAAAAGATTTCGGAAATTCCTTTGTGCTATGCAACATACAAACTACAAATGAATAACGAATTAGTAAAATTTGAATCGCAGGGTACGGATGATGAATATGAAAAATATCTCAATGGTATCAGCGGAGAATTTCCCGGTTCAGACAGAGTAAATGCCTTTGATACGCAAATTGCCGATCAAAATTTGCTGGAAGCCGATAATCAAAATATGGAGAAGAATGTTACGGATTTCTTATCGGACTCCATTGACTGCTATGTTTCCTATTTTCCGGAACCCGATCAGATTCCGGATGATTTGCTGACGCTTGATGAGGAACAGATTAAAGCAATTGAAAAGGGATATTTCAATACCTTTCATGATATTTACAGGACTTCCTCGTATCTTTCCGCCGAAAATGAGGGGTTAAAGGCATGGGATTTCATCTATTCCGGTGGCAGGAGCATTACCGAAATTGTCGGAGACCGTTATGCGGATTATTCGCCTGAAGAGCAGGCGCTTGCATATAAACTGGAAGTGATGCGTCATGCACTGTTTGATCCGGACGGAATAGCGCTTAAATTTCCGCAGTGGAAAAAGAATCCGGATGGAAAATATTACGGTGAAATATCGGAAAAAGCTTATGATTATAAACCTCTTACCAATCAGATTAAACTAGACTTAAGTGCCAGAAACGGTGCTTTAAAAAAGGCCGATGCCAGAAATTATCTGGCAAATCCCATGAAAGAAATTGATAAAGAACCAATTACGGGCTTTAAAGATAAATTAGGCCGTACTTTTGTTACGTATTTCAGACATCAGCAGGATTTACTGGAAAAACACCATATGGATATGTTTGACTGTATCTTTGTTGGAGAGAAATCAATCAATGAAATTGCAGCACAAAAGTATGACAGAGATTTTGCCGGCTTATCCGAAGCGAGTTATAAAAATGCCCTGCTATTGATTTTGCTTTCTGAAGCATTTAACGTAAACCAGCCTTTATATGTGACGAATATTAAGGAAAATGCGGAAGGCAGAATTGAGCGTACCATTATACCGATTGTGTTTAAAGGGGATGGTCTGTTACTTTCTGCCGGAATGCAGAAAGAAGGTACCGAAGAAAAAACCAGGGAAAAAGCACAGCTTGC
>CACZRH010000142.1 GCA_902783455.1 uncultured Lachnospiraceae bacterium
AAATCCGTCGCTTTTAAATTATATCCGAAATGTGAATAGACATATTTATGATCATATCCAAGCGGCAGTTCGCCGTACTGCTTGTCAAAGCGGTGTCCGCAAAGATTGTCCCGGCCGGAAGGACAGGAACAGTCCCTTCCCCAGTCACGCATGGAACGGATGATTTTATGGAGAAGCGGACTGTCGGTATAAACCGCGCCTCCCTCTCCCATTGTCATATGATGCGGCGGATAGAAAGAGGAAGTACCGATATCGCCCACGGTTCCGGTAAGCTGAGTCAGTTTTTTTCCGTCTTCATTTACCGTCGTATATTCCGAGCCGAGCGCATCACAGTTATCTTCAATCAGCCATAAATTATGCTTTAAACAGAATTCCTTTACCGTTTTTAAATCAAACGGATTTCCCAGAGTATGCGCTGCCATGACGGCTTTGGTTTTATCGGAGAGCGCCTGCTCCAAAAGAGTTACGTCCAGGTTATACTGCGGAATCGTAACATCGATAAAAACCGGAACGGCACCGTACTGAATGGCAGGCGTTACCGTCGTCGGAAAGCCGGCTGCAACCGTAATGATTTCATCTCCCGGCTTAATCTGTCTTCCGCCCAGAAGCGGTGACGTCAATGCCATAAAAGCAAGCAGGTTTGCAGAGGAGCCGGAATTAACCAGACTGCAAAAACGGACATTTAAATATTCCGCCAGTTTTTTCTCAAATTCTTCCGTAAAGCGTCCCGAAGTCAGCCAGAATTCCAAAGCGGAATCCACCAGATTGGTCATTTCCTTCTCATCGTAAACCCGGGATGCGTAATGAATCCGGTCTCCCGGTTCAAAGGGTTTCTTCGGTTCCTTAAACTGATGATAATACTCTTCAACCAGCTTCAGAATCTCTTCTTTTGCTTCCGCTTCTCTGTTCCATTTATTCATCATTTTTCCTTCTTTACTGTTCTGTTTTTATTCCCAGCATTTCCAGGGTGCGGTTCCCGCTTCCCACATATCTTCCAATATTCCTTTTTCACGGGCATTGTCCATGCACTGCCAGAAACCTCTGTGGGTATAGGACATAAGCTCGCCTTCCGAAACCAGCTTCTCTAAAGGTTCTTTTTCAAAAATTGTTTCATCGCCAGCGATATAATCAAAAATCGCAGGCTTTAAAACCATATATCCCGCATTAATCAGGGCTCCGTCCGTTAAGCTCTTTTCACGGAACGACCGTACGGAATTATTTTCCGCAATGTCCAGAATCCCTTTCTGTTGCTCCATCAAGACCGCTGTCAGGGTGGCGATTTTTCCGTGATTCTTATGATATTCCACAAGTTTTTCAATATTGACGTCGCAGACACCGTCACCGTAAGTCAGCATAAAATCTTCGTCTCCGACATACTCACGAATCCTCTTTACTCTTCCGCCGGTCATCGTGGAATAGCCGGTATCCACCACCGTAACCTTCCACGGTTCGATCTGTGTCTGATGAACAATTAAATTATCTTTCCCTTCCGAATAATCAAAGGTCACATCGGAACAGCGAAGAAAATATTCCGCAAACCACTGCTTAATCATCTGCTGCTTATATCCGGCACAGATGATAAATTCATTGAATCCGTAATGCGAATACTCTTTCATGATATGCCACAGAATCGGTTTTCCGCCGATTTCAATCATCGGCTTCGGCTTAAACTGACTTTCCTCACCGATTCTCGTACCGTAACCACCTGCCAGAATTACTACTTTCATCCGCAATTCCTCCAATCCGTTTTTTACCGTAAAAAATCATTTCATCCTTGCAAAATGCCCAAAGAAGATTGTCTGATTCAATTCCAACGCTACAAAGTTATATTCCGGCGTATCAATATTATTATGACTGTACGGCCCGTCTCCGCCGAGTGTATACAAAAAGTCCGTTATCGGGTCATCAATTCCTCTCATTGAAACCTGTCGGAATCCCCGGAAAAATTCGACCGACGGGGTCGCGGCACCAAGCACAAGGCAAACCACCAGAATAATATATCCGTATCTTTTCAGTGTCTGAACATCAAAATTCTTTGCATCCCCTTTATTTGCATTTCCTTTTGCATCCGCCTTCTTTAAACAGTTTTCCTTTTCCTGTAAAACGAATTCATAACAAAGGACATACATCATAAAAATCGCCGGAATGGAAGCTCTCATTGTAAAATCCGAGCTGAATCCGATTCTGAAAAAAGGAAACAGTAAAAGCTGTACGATTGTCACATAAAACAGATAATTCTTCCGCTGCTTCCACGCAATCAAAATCGCATAAATGCCGAATTCCAGAAGAATAAATTTCACATACCTCCAGACGGCCGTAGCGGCAGGATGCGGATCAACATATTCCGTTGTTTCCGAAGACCCGGAATCCGGAGTTTCTTCCGAAAACCCGGAATCGGAAGTTTCTTCCGAAAAAACCGTTGTTTCCGCTGAAGAAGCAACATCCGTTACCGCGTAGGATAATCCCACTCCGGAATGTAACGTTAAAATGGAATTGGATAAAAGAAAGGCTCCGATAAACGGAAAAATAAAAATCGCCGCCACAAGATTCGATATCGAAAATAACTCTTTTACATATCTGCCAATCGATTTACTTTTCCCTGCTTTAATGAAATCCGCAATTCCCTTTGCAATACAGTAAATAAAGAATCCGACAAACGGAAAAGGTCCGGAAAACAGGCATGCCATTCCGATAAAAACATAATTCTTAATATTCTTTTCTTTGATTAAAAGTGCCATGCAGATCCACGGAATCACCGCCTGGTTAAATACCCAGCACATGCATGTGGTAAAGGAAGAATACTGATATTTTTCCGCCCACCATTCCAAATGATAATTATTTGCGCCCAAGGGTTCGATACATGCCACAATATCCATCCCGGAAAAAAAGATAAACCCAAGCACAACCAATAGCATCGCATTCCATTTTTTCGGTCTGAAATATGCGATTAGAATCAGGAACAAAACGGATAATCCGATTGTCACATAGATTAAAAGCGCAATATTGCCGGCAAAAAAAGCCCCGTCAGCATCCGCACCAAGTTTGTATGCCAGTTTTCCGACCATTGAAGGCGGGATCCACAAACTGATATAATAGGACATTGCTCCCTTATACCGGTCGTACAATACCGGCCAGTCGCGAAGAATCAAATCACGAAAAACAGCATTTCTCCATGGATAATCCTTGCTTTGCGCCCACAGTCTTCCGATTCCGCAAAAGAAAGAATATGCAAATGAAATTCCGACAATTGCAAATGGCATCCATTTCGGAAGAATAAGCATTTCCTTTTCCTTCTCTGCCTCCAAAGAAGATTTTTCCACCTTCTTTCGAAAAATTGCAGGCGGCTTTTCACCGAAAAAGAATAAGCAGACCATCAAAGCCACACAGCCGGTTACAGCCCAATACCACTTCATCCAGCCGATAAAAAAACAAAAAATCGGAAGTGTGATATAAAGAATCGCACCCCATCTGATCCATGCATATGGAATTGAGAATGTTTTTTTATTCATCTTTACTCTCTTTGGACTCTTTTACTTCCTCGTGGTATTCTTTCTCTGTATTTACACTCCAGACATTCGTCTTATCCGTAATGCCTCCCAGAATATCTTTCACCGCTTCAAATGACGTTACCATGGAGTGATCGAGGTTATTATACCGGTGCTGTCCGTTTCTTCCGACACAAAACAGATTATCAATCGTATTGATATAATCCACGACTTTATCAATTTCATCATAGGTATCAAAATATGCCGGATATGCTTTTTTCACCTTTTCCATATGATAATCCAGCACGACATCCTTTGACTCGATGATACCGATTTTTACCATCTCTTCGATCCCGATTGCGGCAAATTCATCTTCCGACATATTCCAGAATTCATCCCCTTCGAATACAAAATACTCAAGTCCGATCCAGACGGTATTCTCCAAATCCGCAACCATATAGGGAGACCAGTTATTATAAATCTGAAACCGCCCGAGTTTTACGTTCCGGTCCTGCACATATACCCAGCAATCCGGAACAATATTTCCGACGGTAGTCAGCTTTGTTTCATTCTTCAGATTCAGTTTCGATACCAAAACACCGAGCGTCATGTAATCACGGTACGGAAGTCCCGATGCAATTCTCGAAATATCCGACGGAACATCGTTCATACCGACAATTAAGTCTTTTAACGGCATGGAAGAAATCACGTAATCCGCATCCATATAGTGCGTTTCGCCGTCATGCACATATTCCACACCGGAGATCAATTCCTTTTCACCGGTTTTCTTTCGAATTCCGACTACCTGCGAATTCATGCAAATCGTTCCGCCAAGCTCTTCCACCCTCTTTGCGGTAACTTCCCAAAGTTCCCCGGGGCCGAGTTTCGGATACTTGAACTCTTCGATCAAGGAGGTCTCAACCTTACGGTTTTTTACTTTAAAAATCTTACCGAACACATCCTTGATAATTGCGGCAATGGAAAGTCCCTTAGTACGCTGTGCACCCCAGGATGCATCGATTTCTCTCGGATGTCTTCCCCAGAGATTCTCGGTATAATATTCAAAAAACATGGAATATAATTTCCGTCCGAAACGGTTCACATAGAAATTCTCGAGATTATCCTCGGGAAGTTTGTGAATCATCGCTCCAAGATAGGAGAAACCGCATTTCATGGTGTTGATAAATCCCATATTTTTAAAGGTCTGCATTTTTAAGGAAATCGGATAATCATAGAATTTGCTGTCAAAGAAAATTCTGGAAACACGTCTTCTTTTCAGCATTACCGCATCCTCTTTTTCCGGATCCGGACCGCCTTCCGCTACGGAACGTTCCCTTCCGAGCATAATATCATCCTTTGCGGGAGCACCTTGCATCGGAAGCATGTTTTCCCACCAGATATTGACACGCTCATCTTTGCTGAAGAATCGATGACCGCCCATATCCATACGGTTACCCTTATAATTTACGGTTTTCGAAATACCGCCAAGACAATCCGATTCTTCAAAAACCACTACTTCCACATTACTGCCTTTGGTTAAAAGCTCGTATGCTGCCGTAAGTCCCGCAGGACCCGCTCCGATTACAATTACTTTCACCTTTA
>CACZRH010000143.1 GCA_902783455.1 uncultured Lachnospiraceae bacterium
AACTCCCATCATGCCCAGTGTTAAAGGCCTGCAGCATATCCAGTGCTTCCGCACCCCTTACCTCTCCGACCACAAGCCTGTCCGGTCTCATACGAAGCGCATTTCGAATCAGGTCCCGAATGGAGATTTCACTGCAACCTTCCTGATTCGCATTTCTGGTTTCCAACCGCACCAGGTTCGGAATATGCGTAATCTGCAGCTCAGCGGAATCCTCGATACAGATTACCCTTAAGTCCTGCGGTATAAAGCCGGACAGAACATTTAACATCGTCGTCTTTCCCGAACTGGTTCCCCCGCTTACAAAAATATTCTTTCCTTCTTCCACGGACCGCTTTAAAAATTCCGCCACTTCCTCCGTAATCGTTCCGTTCCCGATTAAAGTCTCCATCGTAATATGATTTTTCGGAAACCGGCGTATTGTAACAACCGGTCCGTCCACCGCAGGCGGGGAAAGAACGATATTCACCCTGCTTCCGTCCGAAAGCCTCGCATCCGCTATTGGCGACATCTCATTCACCGTCCGGTTACAGGAAGCAACAATCTGCTGAATCATATCCTCCAGTTTTTCCGTGGATTCGAATTTTCTTTCACAGATACTGATGACACCGCTTCGTTCAACGTATATTTCCTCCGGTCCGTTTATCATAATCTCCGAAACCTGTTCATCCTCCAAAAGCTCCTGTACGAAATCCAGTTTTCGGAGCGCATTATATATCGCTTTTGCAATCCTCTTACGTTCCTCTAAGGAAATATATTCCCTTCCTGCATATTCGGAAATTACATGAAAAATCAAACCCTTCACTTCATCATCTGCCACTTCCCTGGATAAGTCTATTCTGGACAGAACCTCTTCTTTCAAACGATTCATCAGATCCTGATTCCAGCCCCGGTCTGTATCTTTTTTTATTTCCCGTTTTCGCTCTATGCCCGTTTCTTTGCTCATTTCCGGATTCTTCTCTCTGCTCGTCTCTTTATTCATCTCCCCGTTCAATGTCCCGAATTCCAATGAAAATCATCCTCCGTTATTTTTCTTGTATAATCGGCAAGTTCCGAATGAATCAGTTCTTCCGGCCGGATCGGTAATTTGCGAAAAACCGGAGGAGAAACTTTTTTGGTACGGTCCAATATTTCTCCGTAATGAAGATTTGTAATCAGCTTCTCATACTGTTCCACTTTCGCCATTGCCACCCCGTCTCCGGGTGCCATCGTATAGATAAAGGAGCATCTTTGCAAAATGCCGTATAATCCTTTTACGTAATCCGAAAGATCCAAAACGATATAATCATAATTTCCCTTTTCGATTAACGTGTCGAAAAAAATCTCCCATTCCGATTCCGAAATGCTTTCCAAATCCAGGAAGGAAAGGGCCGGCGGAATTACATCCATACCTCCTAAATTCAGCATGACCTCTTCCATTTTTTCCGGAAATTCTTCCGACAGATTTAAGAAATAGTAAAGCAAATCCGCCATATCCGATGGTTTGGAATAGCCCATTATTTTTCCGAAACCCGAATAATTCTCAAAGTTCAGATACAAAACCCGGTATCTTGCCGCAAGCATCTGTCCGAGGGTTAAAGAAAATGAGGTCTTAAGGCATCTTCCGACCGGAGAATAAATTCCGATCAATTTCGTCTTTTCGTTCATTCGTTTCCGTTTTACCGCTTTGAGTCCGGCTGCTTCGCACATCCTTCCGGCTAAGAAATCCGCCGGGCGATATCGAAAAGCATACATTTCTCCTTCCTCCTCTTCTTCGCACAAAAACAGGATTTTACATTCTTTCCCGTTCTTTTTGACATCCTCCCATTCCTTCGGAATCACTTTCAAAAGAACGGGGTTGTGATTTTCGAATCTCGTCATTTTATTTTTCTCGGAAAATGCCACCGTTTCCAGCGGAAGCAGCTCATGTTCGTTGATATAATCGGACAGCCGTTCGGCATACTCCCCTTCCGGATGAGCTATGATAATTACTTCTTTCTGCATCTTTCCACCCTGCTTATTTTTCAAATTTCCTTAACACTCAATTCCGTCTGTTAACTGCCTCTGATCCGTTAAAGATCTCCGGTCCGTTAAATAAACTCTGATTTGATAACAGTCTCCGGTCCGTTACCCGTTCAAACGGTTGAATAAAACTACCAGCAACACTCCTGTCAGAATCGGAAGAGAAAAATGGATTTTTGCCACGCGCTCCGTCCGTTCTTTGCTTAAATACGGTTCGATCTCCCCGTTTCCGTATCGAAGCTTAACGACCAGAAACTTTAGATACAGAAACAGGGAACCGAAACGTGAAAGGAGTTTGCCTTGTATCAAAAGCCTGAACAGACCGATCATGGCAGCGGTCAAAAGCGCCAGGCAGATACAACGAAGATTATTTGCCGTTCCGAGGAACAGCCCACAAACCATTAAAAGTTTTATATCTCCCGCACCGAATGCTTTTATCACAAAAAAGATAAAAAACAGCATCAGTGGAAAAAATAAATCAAATACGATTTTTCCAATCGCTCCGTCGTGAAGAAATCCGATCCGGTAATACAGTCCTGCGAGAATTCCTAAGATAATTAAAATATTCGGTATTTTTTCAGATGCGAAATCGAAGGCGACCGCTGCCGCCACAATCAGAATTAATACTGCGATAAAACCACCCCCGCGAAACTTCGAACGCATTCCCCCTGCGGGAAATAAAACAAAAAATGATAAAAAGTCCATCGCTTTTAAAAACTTATAAAGCTTTCAAAAAACATCAAAATGGAAAATTTCGATTCGAAACGAATCATGAAAACCGGGTAAAAAATGAAAAAAAATGAAATGGTATTTAATCTGTTCTGAATATGAACCCGGTTGGATTGTCCTTGTGAAATGCATTATAGATTCAACCGGTTCATTTTGTAAAGTCCTTTTTTTTAAAAAAATACAAATTCGCAAATTTTTGTTAGACTTTCACAAAAAAAATCGGACCGCAGGCAGAAAAATGCCTGCAAGTCCTTGATTTTACTGTATTTTTACATGTCAAAAGCCGAACTATTATTATCTGTCGGAACGATAAAAATGCTCATCGTAAGCAAATTCCGGCTGTAAGAAATACGTTACCGAAAAGTCCTCTTTTCCGGCTTTTTTCAGCCGTTCGGTAAGAAGATTGCTTTCCTGAAATTCCCGAAGGACATCTTCCCGTTCCCCGACCACTAAAACCGAAACGCTTCCTTCGTTCTCGGAATATTTAATCATCAGACCTCCGGTAATGTCATTACGGACAATTGCCGTAAAACGATTTCCCGACTCGCGGCGGATTCGAAGACGAATCCACTTTTTCCCTAAAAGAAGCGGAATCTCCTCATACCCTTTTTCCGCCATTTTCTGCATCAGAATCAAAACCTTACAGATCCGGACGATTTCCCGATACTCCGATACGGTCATCTTATCATTGCTGCAAAGCTTTTCATCGACTGCCTTAAGAAGCTTTTGATACCCCTCATTTTCGCCGGCCTTTGGAATGTCTTTTTTACGAAATGCCGACAGAAGCTTTTTTGCGCCAATGAAAAACGCTGTCTTTTCAAAGAAAATCCCGCCTTCATCGGATTGCAGAAAACGAAGCGCAAAGATTGCATCCGGTGTTACCGGAATGGAAAGAAAGTTCAGGATTGCTACTTCTTCATCACATTCGAAGACTGTCTCAAGGAAGGCTTCATACTCCGCCTTTAAATACTCCTCCCCGGAGTGATTCCTGAAATACTCCCGCCGGTACAATTCTTCGGCTCTTTTTAAAACCGCATCTGCCCCGGATATATCCTGCTCTTTTTTTCTTTCCTCAGACACATCCCCCGAAACATCCTCAAACACATCTCCTTGCGAAACATCCTTTTTCCCCGAACCGTTCCATGCCGGATACGCCTCCCACAAAATGCTGTCCTGCATTTTCTTTCCGGAGCGAAGGGCGTTTACGCAATGAAGAAGTGCTTCTTCATCCGCAATCGGAAGATCCAGGCTCCATAGGCAATTCAGCAGTTTAATGTTTTGCGCGGAGGTATAGATTCCCTTTTTGCGAAGCCATCTTACCGAACTTTTTGTAAGCTCATCCGCTGTCAGCTCCCATTCCGGAATCACCTTCTCTTCATCGGTTTCTTCCTCTTTCGGAAAGCTCCATGCCAAAGCAATATCATTCCGCTTCGATTCCGGTTCCGAAGAAGCCATACTACCTTCCCCGTATCCGCTCTCTTTTTCAAACTGAAGTCTCGCCATATTGTAAACGGTCGGCTCCACCCCGTTTCGAAGAATGAATTCACACATTCCGTCATTTATTTCTTCCAGGGAATCCAGCAAAGAAAAAAATTCCTTCACTTCCAGGACATGCTCTTTTCGAACCGGAATATGATTTTTTACAAAAACCTCCTGTAAAATCCCTGCCCTCTCATCATTTTCGAGAATCCGAATCAGATCCTCCAATGGTAAATCTTCGCGATATCCAATCTCCTCGACATAGGAATTTTTAATTTCATCCAACAAAAAAACACACTCCGAAAAAGTGCCGTCGCCGGTTCGTATCCCCTGCTCAAGCATTTTTTCGAAGTCCTCAATTGCCATTGTGTTTTTCAGAATTTGCGCCGATTCTTTCAACTCAACTTATAAAACCTTTCCCGGTCTAATTTAACTGCTTTATAAATCCATCATAAAGAAAATCCTTTACCTCTTCCAAATCCCGGTCTCCGCCGAAATGCAGGTAGAAACCGAAATGTACAATCTGCGCAATCAGTGCTGAGATCTGATGGTCCTGATTCTGATTGGCAAAAAGATTTTCCGCTTTGCCAAACTCCAAAAACCAGGATGCAAGCTGTGCCAGAAAACCAAGCTGTTCCATGGTTTCCTCGCATGCCATTCCGTCTGTTCCGAGAGCGGAAATATCCATCTCGTCTCCCAGAATCCGCATCATCCACAGAAACGTCTTAATCTGCCCCTTATTGGCCTCCATGTAATTCAGAATACACATGAATTTAGCGCGAAAATCCTCCGCATTTATAACCATCTCCTTCACGGTTTCAATCTGTGTCAGGGTATTGTAAATCAGAGCTTCCTTTACCATCTCTTCCTTGGAGGTAAAATACTCGTATGCCGTACCCTTTCCGATTCCGGCTCTGGCCGTAATCTCGCCGACCTTCATGCGGTTTACGTCCGCTCCCTCATTGATTAAATCCACAATCGCTTTGTAGATTAAAACCTGTTTTTCACTTGGCATGCTCATGTCTTTTTTAATCATTTTTCACCAAATCCTTTTATTTACTGTTTCCGTTTCAAAAATTCTTTCCTACAGTTCTTCCTGCACCATATTCTTCTCTTTATTCAGTATATCATATAATACCGGAACGACAATCAGTGTCAGAAGCGTTCCGTAAATTAATCCGCCGACCATTACAATTGCCATCGGCTGAACCATCGCGGAACCGCCGCCAATACCGAGGGCCATCGTGGACATGGAAATAACCGTGGTCAAGGTTGTCATCAGAATCGGACGAAGTCTGGCCGTCGCGGATTCGACAATCGCCTCTTTTTTGGACATACCGCCCTCCCGAAGCTGATTAATATAATCGACCATTACGATACCGTTATTTACAATAATTCCGGCCAGCATGACAAAGCCCAGCGCGCCGATAACGGATACCTCATTTTTGGTAAAGAACAACGAGAACAAACCACCCGTAAACGCAAGCGGAATCGTAAACATAATGATAAACGGCGAAAGCAGGGACTGGAACTGGGCCACCATAATCAGATAGATAAAAATGACCGCCATAACAAGCATCAAGAGCAACTGCTTCATTGCATCACGGATCATTTCATCCTCACCGCCCATTTTTATCGTATAGCCTTCCAGCATGTCGATCTCTTTGAATTTTTTCTGTAATTCATTGCTGACAAACGAAATATTATGATCTTCATCCACCGCTGCCGTGACGGAGATATATTTCGTCTGCGCATCCCTGTTGATGGCACTTAAGGTATCCGTCATTTCGAACGTTACGATACTTGCAAGCGGAACTTCCTTGTGGTTTCCCTCCTTGTCCGTATACGGGAAAGTAAGATGCCGGATATCCTGAAGCGTGGTATCCTTCTGATCGTCCGAAATTACATAAATATCGTAATCCTTGATATCCGCGGAAAGATTCGTTGTTGCGGTGGACGGCATCATCGCTTTCATGACCTCCATGAATACCTGTGCCGTTGTCATCTGATATTCCATGGCTTTGATTTTATCTACGTGAATTTTCATACACGGAGTCATGTCATCAAGTCCGTCGTTAATATCGATAACGCCGGGCGTCTCTTCCATAATCGCAACCACTTCCTCGGTATATTCCCGGATTTTATCCAGATCACGTCCCTTTACCATGACCGATAAGCCGTTTCCCATCATGGAAAGCAAATCGCTCGAACTCGTTTCGACATCCACCACACAATTCAATCCTTCGGTTCTTTCGATGATGTCTGCCTGCACATCCTTTAATTTCCGCTTGCTTTTGGCATTCAGTAAAATATAATATGTTGCGGATTTACTTCCGGTCATACCGAACATGGAAAGCGCATTGTTTCCGCCGGTCATGGCACCGATTGTTTCGATTCCGTCAATATCCATAATTTTTTCGGTTACTTCATCACAGATATCCATTAAATCCTGATCCGTGAATTCCGCACCCTCCGGCGGAGAAACCGTCATGGAAAGCTGATCCACTTCGATATCCATACTCATAAAGGCAAATCCTCTGGAGAATCCCGCAAAAATACTTCCGGCAAGTAATGCCAAAGCGATAATGATAACTAACGGTTTGAAATGAAGAACCTTCGCAAGAAAAACACCGTATGCATCCCGGATGCGGTCGAATAATTTCGTCTGCTTCACTTCCCCGTCCTTAATCATCATGGATGCGACAGCCGGAACAAAAGTCAGCGCCACTAAAAGACTTGCACTGAGTGTATAGGTTACCGTCAGCGCCATATCAATAAACAGCTGTTTCGTAATGCTTCTGGAAAAAACAATCGGCGCAAAAACGCAGAGTGTTGTAAGAGTGGATGCCGCGATTGCGCCGCCGACACCCCTTGCGCCTTCTACCGCAGCCTTCTTAACCGTCAGACCCTCTTTTCTTAAACGGTAGATATTCTCAATTACAACAATCGAGTTATCCACCAGCATTCCGACTCCCATCGCAATACCGGACAGTGAAATAATGTTTAGTGAGATTTTTGAAAAATACATCAAAACGATAGCGAAAACCACACTGATCGGAATCGAACATGCAATGATAAACGTTGATTTGAAATCTTTCAGGAATAAAATCAAAATAAACACAGCCAGTGCAGCACCGACAATCATGTTCTGCAAAACAGACTCGACAACGATGTCAATGTAAACACCCTGGTTCATTAATACCGCCATGTTAAGACCGGGCTTTTCTTCCTCTAACTGGTCAAATCGTTTTAACAGACGGTTTGCTACTTCACCGGTAGAATATCCGGTCTGCTTTTCAATGGAAAGCATGACCGCAGGGTTTCCGTTGATCCGTGAATAAGAATCCTTTGAATTATCAACAACTTCAACGCTTGCCACGTCACAAACCCGAATCGGATCGATTCCGTCCATTCCCATATCAAGCAATACCATGTTCTCTAAATCTTCCACGGTATCCACACTGTCGCCGACCGTAATCAGGTAAGACTTCGCACCCTCTTCAATATATCCGGCAGGCATGTCATAATCCTGTGCAATAATCAGATTTCCGAGCATTTCCGCAGTAACAATGGCAGAAACATCCGCTGACTTCAATGCCTGTTCCTTCGCGGAATCCAGCTGGGCCTGTCCCTGTTCCAAAGCCATTTTACCGCTTGCCAGTTCGTTCGCGCCCTTGCTGATTTCGAGAATTCCTTTTACAAGACCCTCGTTTAATTTTTTATAAGCGTCATCCAGGGTTACCTTTCCTTCGGCAATCGGCTGCTTTGCCGCTTCCATCGTTGCAATTGAGGAATTCACGGTTGCAAGTGCCTGGGAAAGCTGCGCAGACAGGGACTGTTTATTGTTCATATCCGCGGTAATTCCCAAAGATTCCAGATCAAATCCGGCCTTTTTTAAGGAATCCAGTGCTTCCTGCACTTCTGCATCACTCGGCGTAAGATCCGCCTGGATCTGTTTCATGGAATTTACCGCCTGCTGTAACTGCTCACGGTTCATTCCCGTCTGCTTTCTTAATTCATCATCCGTTGCGGGCGAATTGATTAGGGCCTCATATCTTCTGACCAGATCCAGGTTGTTTCGAAGAGCTTCGCCGTTTTTATTCAGCGCATTCATTGCATTAACGGCCCGCTCCAGCATGGGCTTTATCATATACATAGTACTGAGCGTAGACTCAATGGTTGCTTCTCCCACATAGGCCTGGATTTTTCCGTTCACAATCTGATTTGCCCCGTCGGAAATCTGTGCTGCCATCTGATTCTGTCCATCCTGCAGCGCCTTCTCACCCTCTTCGATCTGTTCCTTTGCATCATCCAATTCCGTCTGGGCATCCTCGAAGCTTTCTTCGATTTTGTCCATGACATCATCGTTGATTTTTTTGATTTTTTTCTCATCCAGTGTAATCTCGATGCGCTCTTCCACGCTTCCGATTGTCGTAACCGAAGCAACACCTTCCACACTCTCCAAGTACGGAAGCAGCGTAGTGGCAACATAATCGGAAATCTCAACCGGCGACATACCTTCAATATCGGCAGAAGCCACCATAACCGGCAGCATCGTCGGGTCTAACTGCATAATCATCGGGCTTGCCACTCCGGTCGGGAAGGTTCCCGATACCTGATCAAGCTTTTGCTGCATTTGAATGACAACGGAGTCCATGTTGGCATTTTGCTCATATTCCAGAATAACCATGGAATAACTGTTGTAGGAAGAGGACTGAATGGTTTTGATATTCGATGTGGTTGCCATCTGTGCCTCGATTGGCGCTGTAACGTTTCGCTCAACCTCTTCGGGACTGCTGCCCGGACACATCGTAATCACCAGAACGTATGGCAGATTCATATCCGGCAGTAAATCCGTTTTCATACGGTAAATACTGGCCACACTTAAAACAATAATTAAAACCACACATACAAGGACAGTATATGGTCTTTTTACACTGTATTTCGACATAAAAAAATCCGAATCCGCCGGAAGCCATTTGCATTTGAATGTCCTTCAAATGCCTTCTGACAGAACTAATTCTCCTTTTTAAAATAACCGACCGAACAGTCGGTCGGTTATTCCATAATACGCTTTTTTATGGAAAAATCAATAGAATTCACGATTTTTTCGAATTTTGAACGTTTAGAATTTTTATTACCCCTGCGGATCCGTCTACCTCAATGAGATCCCCGGTTTTAATCAATGTGGTCGCATTCCCGCAACCGACAACAGCCGGTATTCCGCATTCTCTGGCCACAATTGCCGCATGCGAAAGCGGTGCGCCGATATCCGTCACGATGGCGGATACCCTTGTAAATACCGGTGTCCAGCCAACATTGGTTGCACCTGTCACAAGAATTTCGCCGTCCTGAACCTCGCTGATTCGTTCAATGTCCGTAATTACCCTTGCAATCCCGCGAATCCTGCCCGCCGCACCTGCAAAACCCTTTATGTCCGTATCATTTGCCTGTTTCGTCTCCATATCCGGAACATATGCATCGTAGCGTCTCTTTTCATCCGCCATCCAGGTAACGGGGTCAAATCTGCCAACCACAAGATTCGGAAAGGGTTCATATGTACAGTATTTTTCATATGTTTCCCTTCTTTTTGATACCTTTCCGGCGATGGATTTCTCGCCTTTTAAGTACTCAAAAATCTCATCAAAGGTAAGCATGAATACGTCGTCTCCAAGTCCGGATATACGGCCTGCAGCCAGAAGGTACTCCCGAAATACGCAAAAAATCCATACTCCCTTACTTCTTAAATCCTCCCGGAATGTATTGGCCTGAACATATTTGGAGATCGTTTTCTCTATCCATCTGCGTTTTCCCGGATATTTTTGCTGAAATTCCTTTAACGCTTCCTCATAGGATTTTTTCTGATTTGCATGCATCTGATACAAATCAACGGTATCATTTTGGTGTTCCTTTATGAGTCGTTCGACATAGTTTTCATCCTCATACGGATGTACCGCCATCAGTTCCATCTCGTTCGGACACCGATGTCCGCAGGCTTTGATGTAATCTTCCCCCGATATTTTTCCGCTTACAAGATCGTTGATCAGAAGAAGCGGTTTCATGCTTTCCATCGTGCCGAGACATCCGCCGCAAAGTTTTTCCGCCATCTCTTCGCCTGCGACTTTGCCGATTTTATTTCCGGTATTAAAAAGCGGAACCATGGAACTGCCCGACTGACCGATTACAGCCGCCATGCCGTCCCGAAGCTTCGGAAGCATTTTTTCTTCCCAGTAACGGTATAGTTCCTGCTCGCTTTCAATCTTCCGAATTTCATCAATCATATTGCGTGAAATGTCTGCAAGATCCCTTACCATTTCCTTTTTTTGCTGTTTGTTCAGCTTCGATTTTTCCTTCGGGAAAAACAGACGCCATATTTTTTTCAGAAAATATTTTTTATCAAACGGTGAAATCGGAACTTCCACACCCTCCGGAGCCTTCCCTACAAGCCCCTTCATGCCCTCATAGGCTTTCTCCTTCTTTGCCCCAAAGGCAACACAGAGCGAAACCATCACGGAAATATTCATGTAAGGCTGCCCGCAGATATTATCAAGCCACTGCGGAAGTCCCAGTATTTCATTGATTTTTTCGAGCACACTGAACGTCATCGGAGATACCGGTTTCATAAAAATCTCTCCGACATTAGTCCTTGTCAGCATTTTATATCCCGAGCGCGATCCGTTAATGTCATAGTCGTCCATATTTAAACGTTGGAGCGTTGTAATCGGGCGTGCCTGCAGTATATAAACGTTTCCGTTCGCAACCGCCCACTCGATATCCATCGGCATACCGTAAAGCGCCCTGATTTCCTTACAGTATTTTCCAAGTTTTTTTGCATACCTCTTAAATTCCTCCGGGCCCTCATAGGAATACCGGATGGAGCCGATCCGGAAAACTTCCGCATTTTCCGCTCCGGATACTAACTGTTCCCCTTCGCCGTGCACGTAATTCCCGACCATTTTATCGTCTCTTCCGGAGATTGCATCCGAAGTAAAAAGGACTCCGGCAAACTCTGCTTTTATAAACTCCTGAATGACAATGCCGATAACGCCGGTTTCATTTTTATGTTCTTTATCGCCGTCTTCCGCGTTTACGGCGTCATCTGCATTTCCTGC
>CACZRH010000144.1 GCA_902783455.1 uncultured Lachnospiraceae bacterium
ACCAATACTCTTCTGCCTTTTGCGTTAAAATCGTCAACGCTTTTCTTGTTTAATGACATAAAACTGTCCTCCTTAAATTTATTCTTTCCCGCTGTTTTCGGGGATTTTCGCAGTCTGCGCATCGCTGCAAAAACCGCTTGTCAACTTTTTCACAAGCAAGGTATATTATAGCATACTCAGACCTTAATCTCAACAGACGGAATGTGTGATTTCTGTTAATTTTTTGTAACAAAAATCAGACCGGAAAATCGTTTTTTCAAATGCACTTATTCATTCTTTCCGTGTCAGTCTTTTTCTTCCGCTTCCTGCAAAAGACTTATTACACCGATTGCAGAATTCATCTGAGAATTGATACTCTCATGATAATCAAATATTTCATACGGAATATCACAAAGAATCACTCCGTATATCATATCGCGGATAAAAAGATTCAGCATGATCAGATAACCGAATTCACCAGATTCCGAAAATGCAAAAGAAAAAATATCGGAAATCGGAATCTTCTGTTCCTCTTTAGACGGCGAATAAAGTTCTCCGTCGTTTAATGCCGCTTTCAAATACAATGCCTCATCCGGTATAAATTCATCCGATATTTCGTGACGGATTGGTTTGTCGTACAAATAAAGAAAACAGTGTTTCACTCCGAACCGGCCGAATTTGGATAAAACAGATGCATATGTTTTGTCGGAAACGTTTTGTAAACCGATTAAATCCGCGGAAATACGATTAATCTCATGCCTTGCATTGTTCAGCCGATTCGCCGTATTGCTCTCACGCAGCGAAATAACGTAAGACAAATACTTGTAAGCAAAGGAAGATATTCTTACTATGTGTTTTTGCTTCGTTTCATTCTGACTGTGATCCAGCATCGCCTGCTCCATCACTTCCAGAAAATACATAAACTTTCCGATATTGATGCTTCCGTTCTCATCCTCCTCGAAAAGCCTTTTATAAGACAAACGAAGTTCTTCAACCTGTTCCGTCGTTATATCTTCCGCAAAAATAACCGCCGAAAGATCTGACATAAATTTTCCGAAGTATTCAAACAGTTCATCCCTGTCCAAATCACCGTTACGTGCATCATAAAAATAATCAAACGAACTTTTTGCCAGATCATCAAAATTTGTATATTTGTCAATTCCGTATCCCAAAGACTGCTTCACCAGTTCCTGTTCACCATGAAGAATAATGGAACTCCTGATTACGAATCTTGACGGAATGATATGGTCCGCAGCCCTTCTGGTGTGAAGATAATGCAATGACTCCATTACAGCAGCATAACCAAGCCCGTAAGCATCCGCATCCACGCTTGCCAAAGGCGGATCCATATAATTATCCTGCTCAATATTGTCAAATCCCAGAAAAGCAATGTCTTTTCCGACAACACGTCCCAGTTTCTTAGCAGAACGATACCCGGCAATAGCCATTCCGTCATTGGCAAAAACCACTCCGTCCACATCCGGATGTGCCTTTAGAAAATCGTAAATCAAAGGTTCTGATCGCTCCGTAAAATCTCCGTAAACAATCAGTTCTTCATCCACCGTACCTCCCAGAGAAACAATCGCGTTTTTATATGCATACACTCTCTCTTTGGTATCAGGGTTTTCCTTTTCTCCTCCAACCATTGCTATTTTTTTGCAATGCTGGTTTTTCAACATGTAAGTAATCCCTTTATGAATTCCGGAAAAATTATCGTAACGAACGTTAGGAACGCCGGGGGCATCGCCCGAAATCGTGATGAGCGGAATATTACCGATTCGTTTTCTGAAAAGATCTAAAGAATTACGCCCGTCGCAGTCCGAAACATATCCGACACTGCCGGCACACAGAATAACCATGTCAACGTTATTCTTTGTAAAATACGTAAACAGCGTCTGATACTGATATTCATGCTCTCCCAAAAGATATTCCTCACCGGCCTGGAAATACCTGCCGGGAACGATCAGCAGATTACTGCCGTTCTCTTTTGCGGCCTGCATGGCGCCCTTCACTACCTCATTGCTGTATACATCCCTGATATCACCCAAAAGAAGTGCAATGTTCTTAGCCGACATAAACAAACCCCTTTCCAATACTTAAATTATCTCAGTGATAATCCAATAACCCATAAAATATAATAACAATATCTGCGACAACATACAATAATTGACGGAAAATTTACAAAAAAAGACCGGCCGAATATCCTCGGCCGGTTCTTCTTTTTGTGGGCTTTCACCCGATCATACATGCTGACTGCAGATTACTGTAATTCTGCGAAATACTTAATGGTTCTAACCATCTGGCTGGTGTAGGAGTTCTCGTTGTCGTACCATGAAACAACCTGTACAAGGTTATCTTCGCCAACCATAGTCTGGGTAGCATCGAATAAGGAACCATAGGTCATTCCAACGATATCGGAAGATACGATTTCATCTTCGTTGTATCCGAAGGACTCGTTAGCTGCTGCTTTCATAGCTGCATTGATTTCTTCCTTGGTAACGCTCTTCTCAACAGTTGCAACAAGGATTGTGG
>CACZRH010000145.1 GCA_902783455.1 uncultured Lachnospiraceae bacterium
AAGCAGCAGGAACCTACAAGGGCAAATTCTCCGCACTTCATCACTTCTTCGGTTACGAAGGAAGATGCGCATTCCCTTCCAACTTTGATGCGGATTACTGCTATTCCTTAGGATACAATGCATTCATGCTGATTTCCTACGGCTATACCGGATATCTTTCCAAGGTTTCCAATATCTCCAAGCCTGCTGAAGAGTGGGTTGCAGGCGGTATGCCGATTACCAAGATGATGAACATCGAAAGAAGAAACGGTGAAGATAAGCCCGTTATCCGTAAAGCACTTGTTGAGCTTGACGGAAAGCCGTTCAAATATTTTGAAGCACATCGTGATGAGTGGGCAGTGGAAACCTGCTTTACCTTCCCCGGTGCAATCCAGTATTACGGACCGAGCGAGGTTTGTGATTTAACAACCAGAACCCTGGCACTTGAGAAGGGCTGATTAAAACGGGAGCCGTTTAAAACGGGAGCCGATTAAAACGGGAGCCGTTTGAACGGAAGCCGTTTAAACGGATTTATAAAAAGATTTAGCAAACATAATGAAAGCGGTTCTTCCGGATATGGAGGAACCGCTGCTCTTTATAAATACGCCCGCGTAATGTAACCGGGTGGTATGGCGGGCAGGGTGCAATTATTCTTCGCCGCCCGATTATAAAAAAGGTGGAATCATGGGATTAACAAGAATACAATTCGATATTTTGGAAGGTCCGGCAACCTCGGGGCAGGCATTTTCCAAAGAAGGTTTCAATCAATCAAAAAAATATAATCCGGAAGAAATCGATCAGGCCTTGAAGGAACTGATTCAGATGGGATATTTGGAAGATAATAATATTACCTCTTCCGGGTTAAATGCGCTAAAGCCGTATCAGGCAAAGCGTGCCGTTTTTATTGCAGCCGGTTTTGGAAAACGTCTGATTCCCATTACACTCAATACACCGAAACCGCTTGTGCGGGTTTTCGAAGTACGGATTATTGACCGTTTAATCGATGCCTGCCTTTCGGCCGGAATCGAAGAAATCTATATTGTCCGCGGTTATCTGGCGGTGCAGTTTGACCAGCTTTTGTATAAATACCCGATGATTAAATTCCTGGAAAATCCCGTCTATAACGATGCCAATAACATCAGCTCCTCTTTTATCGCCAGGGATTTGCTTTCCAATGCATACGTATTTGAAGCGGACCTGCTGATTTCGAATCCTGCCATTGTGACGAAATATCATTATACCTCGGATTTTCTTGCAATCAAAAAAGAGCATACCGATGACTGGTGTTTTAAGGTAAAGGACGGAATTATTACGGAGGAAACCGTCGGAGGTACCGGAGATGATATCTGGCAGTTAGTCGGAATTTCTTACTGGAATACGGAGGACGGGCGTAAACTAAGTCATGATATTGCAGAAGTGTTCTCCGGCCTGAACGGAAGAGAGCGATACTGGGAACAGGTTCCGCTCGTTGACAGAAAAGAAAACTACAGCGTTGAGGTACGTGAATGTTTTGATGAAGACATCATCGAAATCGATACCTTTGATGAATTAAAGGCAATCGACAAGGCCTACGACGTATAAAGAATCTGAATGCAGGAAAGCGTTTCATAAGTGCATTCATCCATAAAGTAAGGAGCTTTCATATGGAATCAATCAAAAGAAATGTATTGTTAAATCCCGGTCCGTCCACGACAACCGATACGGTAAAATATGCCCAGGTTGTTCCGGATATCTGTCCCAGGGAAAAGGAATTCGGTAAACTGATGAAGGGACTTCGGGAGGATTTGGTACGAATTGTTCACGGTGATCCCGGTAAGTATACGAGCGTTTTATTCTGCGGTTCCGGAACGATTAATATTGACGTTTGCATCAACAGTCTTCTTCCGGAAGGAAAGAAGGTTTTGGTTGTCAATAACGGAGCGTACAGTACAAGAGCCGTTGAAATCTGCCGGTATTACAATCTTCCTCATATCGATCTGCAGTTTCCGGTGGACGAAATTCCGGACTTAAAGAAAGTGGAAGAGGTGTTACGGGAGAATCCCGATATCGCACTTGTACATACCACCCATAACGAAACCGGGACAGGAATTTTAAACCCGATTCGGGAAATCGGCGCGCTGGCGCATAAGTACGGAGCGGTTTTTACGGTCGACACCACAAGCACGTATGCAATGCGTCCGATTAACATCGAAGAGGACAACATCGATTTTTGCATGGCATCGGCACAAAAAGGTCTGATGGCATTTACGGGATTAAGCTTTGTGGTCGGAAACAGGGCCATCATTGAAAAGAGTAAGGATTATCCGAAGCGTTCCTATTACTGCAATCTCTATCTTCAGTATGATTTCTTTGAAAGAACGGGGGAGATGCATTTTACACCGCCGGTTCAGACAATTTATGCAACATTGCAGGCATTAAAAGAGTACCGGGAGGAAGGGGAAGAAGCCAAATGGGCCCGCCACACCAGAGTCTTTGATGCCATCAATGAAGGTCTTGATGAGCTGGGATTTAAACAGGTAATCAAACCGGAATTAAGAGCCGGACTGGTTTCATCGGCGATTTATCCGGATGATGAAAACTGGAGCTTTGAGAAGGTTCACGATTACTGCTATGAAAGGGGATTTACGATCTATCCCGGAAAAATCTCCACCACCAATACATTCCGACTTTGTGCGCTTGGTGCAATCGATGAATCGGATATCAAAGATTTCTTTGTTGTTTTTAAAGAGGCACTGGAAAATACCGGCGTACAGATTCCGGTGCGATATAATGACTGATACGGTAGAACGAAAGCCAAACAGTAAGGAATACAAAAGCAAGCCACGTAAAACAGCAATGGATGAAATAAAAGGAGAGCCTGTATGAAAAAGGTTTATACCTGCTTTTGCACGGATGTGATTCATGACGGACATCTAAATATTATTAAGGAAGCACGAAAAAGAGGAAGGGTAATCATCGGATGTTTGTCCGATGAGGCTTTGATCCGCTATAACAAATTCCCGACCATCAGCCAGGAGGATCGCATTAAGCTTTATCGAAGCGTTGAGGGAGTCGATGAAGTCGTGATTCAAAATGATATGCTCTATGATGACGTGATAGCACTGATCCGGCCGGACTATGTGGTTCACGGAGATAACTGGAAGGAAGGCCCGGAAAAGACCATCCGGGATCATGTGGAAGAACTTTTGAAAAACTACGGAGGCGAACTTGTAGACATTCCGTATACGTATAATGAGAAGGTGAAAAAAATCGACCTTCAGCTGCGGGAAAAGCTTGCCATGCCGGAATACCGGAGAAAACGGCTTCGCCGGCTGATCAAAATGACACCCATTGTAAAGGTAATGGAAGCGCACAGCGGATTAACCGGTCTGATTGTGGAAAAAACAGTGGTTGAATACGATGGAAAACTGGACCAGTTTGATGCAATGTGGGTATCGAGTCTTTGCGACAGTACCGCAAAGGGAAAGCCGGATATCGAGCTGGTGGATATGACAAGCCGCTTCCGGACCATAGATGACATTATGGAAGTGACGACGAAGCCGATTATTTTTGACGGTGATACCGGCGGACTTGCCGAGCACTTTGTTTATACGGTCCGT
>CACZRH010000146.1 GCA_902783455.1 uncultured Lachnospiraceae bacterium
TATCGATTGGGCAAATTTAGGCTTTGGATATATTCAGACGGATTATCGTTATGTATCCAAATTCAAAGACGGAAAATGGGACGACGGAGCAATTATTACCGATGCGAATATTACACTGAACGAGTGCGCATGCGTATTTCAGTATTCCCAGTCCTGCTTTGAAGGATTAAAGGCATATTATACAAAGGACGGCAATATCGTCTGCTTCCGTCCGGACATGAATGCGGAGCGTATGTATGATTCCGCAATTCGTCTTGAAATGCCGCCTTTCCCGAAGGATCGTTTCGTTGAGGCAGTTGAAAAAGTAGTAGCTGCAAATAAAGAATTCGTTCCTCCTTACGGAACCGGCGCAAGTTTATATTTAAGACCGTTCATGATCGGAACCAATTCCGTTATCGGTGTTAAGCCTGCAGAGGAATATGAATTCAGAATTTTAGTAACTCCCGTAGGACCTTACTTCAAGGGCGGCGCAAAGCCGATTTCCATTAAGGTTTCCGATTATGACCGTGCAGCACCGTGCGGAACCGGACATATCAAGGCAGGTTTAAACTATGCAATGAGCTTATATCCGATTCAGCAGGCGCACAGAGAAGGCTTTGCAGAGAATATGTATCTTGATGCAAAGACCCGTACCAAAGTAGAAGAGACCGGCGGTGCAAACTTTATCTTCATTACCAAAGACGGCACGCTGGTAACCCCGAAGTCTGACAGCATCCTTCCTTCCATCACAAGAAGAAGCATTATGATTGTTGCAGAGAAATATCTCGGTATGAAGGTAGAATGCAGAGAAGTATACTTTGATGAAGTAAAAGATTTCGCAGAATGCGGACTTTGCGGAACCGCAGCTGTAGTATCCCCTGTAGGACGCATCAATGACCACGGAACGGATATTTTATTCCCGAGCGGAATGGAAGAGATGGGTCCCTGGACGAAGAAGATTTACGATACGTTAACCGGTATTCAGAGATGTGAAATCGAAGCTCCCGAAGGATGGATTAAGGTTATCGGATAACTTTACGATTTTATTTTGAAGAGATTAAAAATGGGCTTTCGGACAACTGTCCGGAAGCCTTTTTGCATGCTTAAGTAATGGTTTTTCCGGAGACTGCTTTCAATTTGAGATTTTCTTTAAAATATGCTAAAATAATGTTTTAAAGCATACAAGGAGGCAATACCCCTATGAGCAGATTTATTTCTTCCAAAAATCAGGAAAATGATTCCCAGATGACACCTTTAATGAAGGCCATTAAATCTATTCATTCCGTTTCATCATCAGGCGATTCTCTTTTGCTTGATGATATCAAGAAGCAAAGAGCGGGACAGGATTTATATGCGAAAATATCCACTCCGGTTGTGGGAGTTGAGACGAATGAATTTTCTGTCAGAGGAATTCCGTGTGAATGGATTGTTCCTTCCTATAAGCACGATGAGGATCATATCATACTGTATTGCCACGGTGGCGGTTATACATGCGGAAGTTTGAAGTATGCAAGAATCGTGGGCTCAAGACTCTGCCTTCATACAGGGTTCCGTGTGGTTTCCTTTGAGTATGCACTGGCGCCGGAACACCCGTATCCGGCTGCATTGGAGGATGCTACGGTTGTATGGAATTATTTGATGTCCCTTGGAATCGGGGCAAAGAATGTTGTCGTAGTCGGAGATTCCGCAGGTGGAAATCTGGCATTGGAGCTGGTATTACGCCTGAAAGGTCAGGGGCGGATTCTTCCGAAGGGAATTGTATTAATGAGCCCCTGGACAGATATGACATTGTCCGGAGAAACCTACGAAACCTGCAAGGACATCGATCCTATGCTGACAAAGGAATATATTATGAATGCCCGTTATTCCTATGTCGGATTAAATGATAAATATGATGAAGCAATTGATAATTATAAAATAGATGACGCCGATTTTAATTATGCGGATTCGAAATTCAGCCCGTTGTTTGCAGATATGGATGGTTTCCCGCCGACACTGATTCAGGTGGGGTCCAATGAAATCCTGAAGGACGATTCCAAAAGATTATATGACAATCTGCTTTCTGAAGGAGTTATGGTTACGCTTGAAATTTACGAAGATGCATGGCACGTATTCCAAATGACTCCCGGAAAGAAGACAAATCTGGCGATGGATTCCATTGAAAAATTTCTTGATATTCTTTATTGATTCGGATTCGATAATTAAAAAGAACTACACGTGTAGTACGAAGGGTGTTTAAGCTCGTTATGGCACAGGACAGATGGTACAGAATGGATAATGTTGCAAAAGTTTTTCTGGCAAGCGCGAATGAACGCGATACCAGAACTTTTCGCATGACCTGTACCCTGAAAGAGGATATTGATAAAGATCTTTTGCAGGCAGCAGTACTGGACGCACTGAAGGAAAGACCGCAGTATCATGTTACGATTTTGCGCGGATTTTTCTGGCATTATATGGAGCCGACGGAAGATCTTCCCGTAGTGGAAGAGGAGGATGGAAATATCTGTCCAATGCTTGTCGGACCGCAGAATTTCGGAAAACTTCATCTTCGCATTACCTACTATCATAATCGCATTAATCTGGAATTTTCCCATGCCATTGCGGACGGAAACGGCGCACTGGATTTTCTGAATCTGATTGTCGAACATTATTTGAAACGCAAAAATCCGGGACGGTTTCAGAAGCTTTCCATGACTTCCGGAGCCTCGGAAGCAAATTTATCGGAAGACAGTTTTCGGAAATTTTTTGCGAAAGAAAAAAATAATATTCCGAATATGAAGCGCCCGCCGAAGGCCTATCATTTAAGGGGAATCAAGCATCCGTTCAACCAGACACAGTATATGGAGGTGCATATTCCGGTTGCGATGGTGCTGGCCAAAGCCAAGGCGTTGAATGTATCATTAACTTCCTACATCGGAACGCTGCTGATGATGGCAATTTATAATGATATGCCGACATTGATGCGTTTAAAACCGGTTACCATCAGTATGCCGGTGAACCTGCGAAATTATTATCCGTCCATGACTTCAAGAAATTTCTTCAATTCCGTTTTGGTAAGTCATGTGTTTAAGGGTGGCGAGACGGTGGAAACGCTGGCGGAAGAGTATCAGACCAAGCTGAAAGCGGAGCTGACTCCGCAGGCGGTGGAAGCGCGCATGATGAACTATGAAAAGATGGAAAGCCTATTTTTCATTAGACTGGTTCCGCTGTTAATTAAGAATCCCGTCATCAATATGGTCAATAAAAGAGCGAGTAAGGAAGTGACGGTTGTGCTTTCGAATCTCGGTAAAATGTCTGTTCCTAATGAGGTGCGGGATGAAATTACATCTTACTGCGCTTACTGCAGTACGGACAAACTGTTTATTGTACTGAGTACCTACGGAGATGATCTGGTGATGGGAATCAGCAGTGCCTATCGGAATACCCAGGTGCTTCGCGATTTTTTGAAAAATTTCTCCGATGCGGATATACCGGTTACGGTTTATTCCACAGGAATTGCGGAGCAGTAGCCTGTTTCCGAAATTCAAAGTGCCGGGTAAAAAGTGAAAAATGACACAATGTCCCCGTCCCCATGTGTCACCTTGTGTCAAAAAAGAAAGATATACAAGATGAAATATTGTCCTTATTGTAAAATGAATATCGGCGGAAATCCCGAAAAATGTCCTCTTTGTCAGAATGCACTTGAGGGTGAGGGAGAGCGTGATTACTGGCCGAAAAAGATTATAAATTTAAAGCGGAAAAAGGCATTTCAGATTGTTATGTTTTCGCTGATTTCCATCAGCATTGTTGCGCTTGCCATGGATTTTTTGTTTCTGAAAACGGAGCACTATTCATTCGGACCGCTTGTTCTGGCATGGGTTGTAATTCCGGGATGGCTTATGGAGAATGTAATTAAGAAGCATTACAATCTTTTAAAGACCCTATTTGTTTCTTTAATTACGATGTCTTTGTTAAGCGGCCTGTCGGAATTTTTTATCCACTTTGCGTGGGATTTGCCTTATTACGGCATTACGCCCGGATATGTGATTCCGATTCTGTGCAGCGTGAATATGGTTTCGAATTTTGTCCTTTCTTTTGTGGATAAACAGTTTACGGACCATTCTCTGATTTATATGTTTTTAAATATTCTGGTCGGAGTAGTGCCGTGGATTGCCTTATTCTTTATTGCCGGCAAACCGCCGATGACCTGGTCAATCTGTCTGGTAATCAATGCACTTGCGTTTGTAGCATTGTTTATTTTCCGCGGACGCATTGTAATTAACGAGTTTAAGAAAAGGTTTCATTTATAGCTTCTTTATCAACAATCTGAATAATTGTATAATACATGTAAGTTCCTTTGGGGGACAGTAAATGAACGATAAAGCGAAACGAAACAGCATATTCTTAAACAGCGGGTTTTATCTGTGCCTGCTTGTGGTAATTTTTGTGTCTTTTATCCTGATTGCAAGTCTCTTAACAGGAAAGAAAACCGGATTCATGACCGATGGAGCGGTCAAGTATGAAACCGGCTGGTATGACTTAAACGGCAATGAGGTTTCTTTGGACGGGCTGATGCAGGATAATCATGTGACTATCTGCAAAATGGCAAACGGCGATGTCATCAATAACAAATCCCTTTGTTTTTTCAGTAAAAATGTCTATTTTACCGTGTTCATGGATAATCGTGTGATTTATGATTATCATCCGAAGCCGCCTGCGGTTTTCGGAAAAGCTTACGGGGTATTTGCACATGTCGTAACACCGCCGGTTCTGACGGATGAAGGTCTGCTTCGGATTGAAATTGAAAATATCTATCCCGAAACGGAAGGCTTTATTTCCGATATGGAATTAAATAACGGTACCTATTTTATTGTATCCGAGATGCAACGCTCGATTTCGGTCTTTTTGATTTGTCTTGCGATTTTTGCTTTCGGAATTGTCTTTTTCAATATCGGAATTTTCGGCCGGTATTACGGGGACAAACGGTTCGAAATAATGAGCATGGGTGCGTTTTCCATGGTGGTTTCGTTATGGATTGCAACGGAAGGGACGATTATGCCTCTTCTTACCGGACTGCCCATTGCCATTCATTTTATCGATTATATGATGCTCGCGGTACTGCCGATTCCGACGGTTTTGTTTGCTGCCTATATTTCGGGGAACAAGGGTTCCAAGGTGGTTTTGGTAATTAGTGCGATAGCGGCATTAAACATTTTCATTTCCGTGCTTTTTGCTTCACTGAACTTAAGGGATTATCACGAAACCCTGTGGGTGAGCCA
>CACZRH010000147.1 GCA_902783455.1 uncultured Lachnospiraceae bacterium
AACATCCTTCTAATTCTTTCAACAAAAACTTTTTCTATTTCAGTTTTTCCGGTCTTCGTTCTCCCAAAACCTGTTCCATTATTACTGTTTTAACGCACCGAATACACCCCTCTAACAGCAAGCATCTTCCGAAAAAACTTTTATCCCGACTAATGAGTGATCATATAACGTACAACGGAAGCACAATGCTCGGCTGCCTCGTTTTTAAATATTTCATAGTTCATTTCTTCAGAAGCATCAGCCTTATCAGAAATAGCACGGATAATGACAAACGGAGTATCATTCAAATAACATGCCTGTGCAATTGCACCGCCTTCCATCTCACAGCATATACCTCCAAAATTGGAAATAATTAATTCTTTTTGCTCCTTTGAGTTAATGAACTGGTCACCTGTACAAACTCTGCCTTCGAAAACCTGAATGTCAGGAGCGACCGCATGAACAGCCTCTACAGCTTCTTTACGCATTGTTTCGTCCGCGGGAAACGCAGAAAGACCTGTATACGGAATTTCCCCTTTTTCAAAGCCGATGGCTTCTACAGTAAAGTCATGCTGACAAGCATCTACTGAGACAACGATATCTCCGATATTGATCTGATTGTCTAGAGATCCGGCAACACCGGTATTAATTATTTTCGAACAATCAAACTGGTTGATCAGCGTATTTGCACAGATTCCTGCATTCACTTTACCCATTCCGCACTGCACAACAACCACATCCTCGCCCTCAAGTTTTCCTTCACAGAACTCCATGCCGGCTATGGTAGTTGTTTTGGAATCCGTGAGTGCTTCTTTTAGGGAAGTGACTTCTTTTTCCATAGCACCAATAATACCGATTTTCTCTGATTTGATTTCACCGGCATTTGAACATCCGCCAATTACAAGTACGAAAAGCATCAAAGACATGAGCAAACAAATCGATTTTTTCATTGTATTTTCTCCTCATATTTCTTCTAATAACACGTTTTTTTTTATCAATCCACCATCCACATCAAATCATAGGCTTTTTTATATAATTCCCTTTGTAAAAGGTCCTCTCTTCTGCGCACTGCCTTTGCGGCCTGGCGTTTCAGCCATGTCTTTTTCGTCCACATCCGCCGGATTCGCCCTTCGTCGATATAATACCCTCTCCACCTGTTGCGGTGGCAGATTCGCGGTATATATCAAATCTCTTTATTTACCGTTTGAAAACTCTTCGTACGCCCAAAGGCCTAATCCTTCATTCCTGGCATAATTTTCATAAAAAGAAAATCTCTCCTCATACCTTGTATTCGGCTCAATTATCAGAATCGTTGCATATCCGTCCTTTATCATCGCACCGTTTACCATGCCACCAAACTCACCGGAGTTATCCGTATATACATAGGCAAGTGTCCGGTCATATTTATCTACCCGTTCTTTGTCATATTGAAGATACAGAATTTCACTGTCCTTTAACAGCTCCTCTAAGTGTTTCGATGCCATCTCCCCATATTCACTGTTCTCTTTTCCGGTCTTTTCGGTATATGCCTCCGGTGCCACGGATTCCGGCGCATCAATTCCAATCAGCCTTACCGTCATCTCATTCCCGTCGGATTCCTTTACAACAATGGTGTCTCCATCCTTAATATAGCTTAGTTCCACCTTTTGTAAAACCTGCTCCGGTTCTGCCGGCATAATATAACAACCAGCGACACCCAATAACAATATGAGAAAGCTTACGATTACTGCTATTTTTTCCATCATCCTCTTAAAAACCTTTGCACCGTTTCACGGTACTCTTTTCTTGATATAAACTGCCCGCCCATGCTTTCCAGGTGGTCGGTATGAAACTGACAGTCAATCATGGTATATCCCTGTTGATTTAAGTAATTTGCGAATAAAATCAACGCAACCTTGGATCCGTTTTCAATATCGGTATACATGCTCTCCCCGCAGAACACCTTCCCTACGGAAACTCCGTATAGTCCGCCTGCAGACTTGCCGTCTATAAAAGCCTCCACACTATGAGCATATCCCGTTTTGTGAAGCCGAAAATAGGCCTCCTCCATCTCATCCGTAATCCAGGTGCCCTCGCGCTCCCGCTTCTCTCTGCAGCGATGCATAATCTTTGCAAAATCCCTGTTCATCTCGATATGCGTTTCGTGATGTTTGAAAAATTTCCGCATGGAATGGGAAACATGAATTTCAGACGGCTTTATGATATAACGTTCTGCAGGCGACCACCATAGAATCGGTTCATCATCCTCATACCATGGAAAAATCCCGTTTTCGTAAGCAAGTAAAAGGCGATTCACCGACAAGTCACCCCCGACGGCAAGAAGACCGTTCGGTTCTGCTTCTTCCGGATCCGGAAAGGCGATAAATTCGGTTGACAGACGGTATACAGGCATTTTTCTATTCCTTTACGATCCAAAAATCGTCATCTTTTACGGATAACGTGATATTTCCGCCTTTGGCTAAATTTCCGAACAGAATATCATCGACAAACTTTGGTTTAATTTCATTTCGGATTACGCGGTCCACTTCCCTGGCACCGAATTCCACACTGATTCCTTTCTTTTGAATCAGTTTTTTCGCCGCATCTTCAACGGTAAGGGTGATATTTTTCTTCTTCAGTAATTCCGCTAATTCACGCAGTTTTTTCTCAACCACCAGACTTCCCATCGTATCATCCATGGCATGAAACATCACTATCCGGTTTAAGCGGTTTCGGAATTCCGGCTGGAAAATACGCTTAATCTCCTCCGTTAACACGCTCTTATCTGCAGATTCACCGGTAAATCCGATTCCGGGTTTTCCTAAGCGATTCGCACCGGCATTGGACGTCATAATAAGAATGACATTCCGAAAATCGGCTTTGCGTCCCTGATTATCCGTCAAAGTGGCATAATCCATGACCTGCAACAGAATGCTGTAAATATCCGCATGGGCTTTTTCAATTTCATCCAATAAAAGCACACAGGACGGATTTTTTCGAATCTCCTCCGTAAGCAGTCCGCCCTCTTCGTATCCCACATATCCGGCAGGGGAGCCGATTAACTTGGCAACGGAATGCTTCTCGCCATATTCGCTCATATCAAAACGGACAAGCTTTACGCCGAGTTCCTTCGCAAGGCATTTTGCAATTTCCGTTTTACCTACACCTGTAGGACCAACAAAGAGAAGACTTGCAAGCGGCTTGTCTTCTTCTAACAGACCTGCCTTGGAAAATTTTATAGCATTAACCACCTGCGATACCGCCTCGTCCTGACCGAAGACATTCGATAAAATGCGAGTTTCCAGTGTTTCAAGACCGGACAAATCATCGGCATCCACCTGCTCGATCGGTACCCGGCAGATGCTTGTAAGAACCGTATTCACGACATCTTTATCTACCAGGTGATCCTCAGTCGGATGAAGCTTGCGATATGCTCCCGACTCATCCATTAAATCAATGGCTTTATCCGGCAGGAATCGCTCATTGATATGCTTTGCGCTCATGATAACGATATATTCAAGCACCTCGTCACTGTATACAACTTCGTGGAAGGATTCATAATTCTCCCGAAGACCTTTTAATATTTCAATGGTATTTTCAATGCTTGGTTCCTTGATTTCCACATTTTGAAAACGCCGCACCAGACTTTTGTCTTTTTCAAAATATTTTTTATACTCTTCAAACGTGGTCGCGCCGATAAAACGGATATGTCCCCCGGCAAGGTGCGATTTAAGCATATTTGCCGCATCCAGGGAGCTTCCTTCCACGGACCCGGCTCCGGATAGATTATGGATTTCATCCAAAAATACAATCGGATTTTCTTCCTCTTCCAGTGCTCTTAGCACCTTTTTAAAACGCTTTTCAAACTCGCCCCGGTACTGGGTGCCCGCCAGCATGCTTCCTAAATCAAGTGCATAGATGCGGCTGTTTTTTAACTGATCCGGGACATTCCCTTCCTTGATTCTTCGAACCAGACCATAGGTAATTGCGGTTTTTCCAACCCCCGGCTCTCCGATATGCAAAGGATTGTTTTTCTCTTTCCGGCATAGAATCTGAATAGTTCTGTTAAGTTCCTCTTCCCGTCCGATTAACGGATTTTCATTTTTCAATGTATCATTCAGACAGGGCGCGTAATCAGCAAGACTTCCTTTCCGGGAACTCTTTGATTCATTTTCCTCTTCCTCAGAAAAATCGGAGACCGGTTCATTTTCCCCGTCATTCAGGATGGCATCAGAAGCCAGGTCTTCGTCCTCAATTTCCGCGATGGCGCGTAACAGCTCGACCTCTCCGATGCCCTGTTTTTTGATGTAATAAACTCCGTAATTTTCCTTTAATGCAAAGAGTCCGCGGATCAAATGGCTGATGCCGATTTCCTTTGCTTCCGAACTGTTTGCCCCAAACTCTGCCCGCACCAGCATTTCACCGGCGGAAATCGATGGCTCCACGGATCCGTCACTGCTTCGCTCCATATATTTTTCCAGATACCCGGTCAAATCATTTTCGAGCTCTTTTATGTTTCCGTCGCAGTTTGTAAATGCATCCGAAAAATCCTTATCCTTGCATAGAAACAGAAGGATCGTTTCCGGCGTGACGTATTCAAATCCTTTGTCGGCAGTGTATTCTACAGCGGCTTTCACAACCTGATCTGCCTGTTTCGACAACTCCATTTTTATGCCTCCTCAACGAGCATCCTAAACGGATACCCCTGTGCTTTTGCACGTTCCATTGCTTTGGTGGTTTTGCTTGCAGCAATGTCGTATGGATAGATTCCGACAACGGCACGTCCGCCTTTATGTACCTGCATCATAATCTGCTCCGCTTTCATTAAGTCCATTCCGAAAATATCGACCAATACTTCCACAACAAAATCCATGGTGGTAAAGTCATCGTTTAGCATAATGACCTTGTACTGTTTGGGTTCTCTCACGTTACTTTCGGTTTTTTCTTTTAACGCCCCTTGTGTTGCCATCGTTTCTCTGCCTTTTTATTCATTATTCTTCTTTGCCTCGCGCTCCGCCTTTTTGGCACGACGCTGTTCTCTGTTATTGGCCTCCGATGCGAATACTTCCACGGCTGCATCGGTCATATCCTCGTCCCATACCGTTCCGCTTTCGATCGTATTCGCCCAGGGACACAGCTTCTTATAATCCGTATCCAGAATTACCGTATACGGCGGGCCGCATCGGTCGTCCACCGACATATACAAATGACGGCCTCCCGTATGGATTAAACCAATCGGACTTTCTTCTCCCGGATCATCGACACGATCATAGATTTCTTTCGTGATCTCATATAAATCATGATTTGGTCCGCCACCGATTTCTGCCGTATAAAGGCCGGTTTCCGGATCATAACAGCATCTCCATCCCGTTCCCTTTTTAAATTCCATCCTGCTGCCTCCTCATCTTTCATTATGACACACTGTCTTCGTCCTAGTGACACACTGTCTTCGTCCTAGTGACACACTATCCCGTCTCAGTGACACTATATCCCCGTCCCCATGTGTCATTTCACAAAATCTTTTCCATGCCGATTTTCTGTGCTTCAAAGCCCAACGATTCATAGAATTTAATAGCTCCGGGATTACAGCTCCAGACATTTAACGTAATATTGTAAAAATCATTCTCCTTCGCGTATGACAGGACATATTCATAAAGCATCTTTCCGATATGCTGTCCCCGCATGCTTTCCTCCACGCAGATATCATCAATGTATAACGTCTTGATATCCGTCA
>CACZRH010000148.1 GCA_902783455.1 uncultured Lachnospiraceae bacterium
GAGGATCGTGTAATCGTCAGACATCTGTTAAAGAGTCTGCATATGCAGGAGCGTGAATACAGGAAAGCGCTCGCCCTTCTTCGCGACAAGTTAAATATCATTGAAAAATCATTATCCAATAAGGATTATGATTCCATTAACATGGAAAATTTAAGCTCCAAACAGCAGTTAAGATATTCCAACTGCTTAAACAGAGTCATGGCTGAAAAACGCCATGAATATATTCAGGCCGTACTGCGCGGCGAAGCAAAAATGAATGCTTCCGTGCTGAATCCGCTTGAGATTATGCATGAATATGAAAAGAACTGGCGGTATTTCTATCGCAACGTTTCTTACAATGAAGACTTAGAGGCACTCTGGTCTTTGATTCCGGACAAAACGTCCGGTAACGGCAACACTCTGGTTGTAAGAGACGGTTCCGGCTCCATGACTTTCCCTATCGGTCAGGGAAGCAGTGCAACCATGCTTCAGGCAGCCTCTGCAATGGCCGTTTACTGCGCCCAGAATTTAACCGGCGCTTTTAAGGATACGTTTATCACCTTTTCAAGTAAACCTGAGATGGTGAATCTTTCCGGCTGCAAAACACTGGCGGAAAAGATTAACCTTCTTCATACCTATAACGACTGCAGCAATACCAATATTGAGGCTACCTTTGACCTTATTCTGGATACCGCTGTACGAAACAGCCTTTCCCAGGATGAGCTTCCTTCCTATCTGTTGATTCTCTCCGATATGGAATTTGATGCAGCAAGAGATTCTTATGATTTTGATTTTGATGACTGGGATAATGTTGCACGCGTTAAACCGGTCACCAGAGACACCCTCTTTGCAACCATCCGCAGAAAATGGGATAAGGCAGGCTATACTATGCCCACTCTGGTATTCTGGCAGTTGAACGGTTCCAGAACCATTTATCCCGAGATTGATGCGAAAAACGGCATCATCTTTTTGAGCGGATTTTCCGTTAATGAGCTCGAACTGGTTATGGCCGGCAAATACGAGACCATCGCAGAAGTAGAAGAAACGGTTGAAGTCGTTGATGAAACAACCGGCGAAACCAAAACCGTTGTCCGCACCAGGACAGAGAGAAAAATTCTCAGTCCGCTGGAACAGCTGAACCTGAAGCTGTCCGCTCCCCGCTACAATGCGGTCGAAAAAGCCGTCCGCAGGGGACTGGAGAAGGAAAGCGCATAAGGGGGATGCTTATCCGAAGCGATTGTGCTATAGATCATTTCCAGGATGCAGAAAGTTGCATACTCTCTGCCTCTGTTCCCGGAAACCAGGTAAAACTTTTGCCGATTGTTATAAGAATTCTGACCGGTAAGAATCAATAATAATGATATCCCACTAAGGAGTACTTCTCACCCAGAAACGCTTTGCCATATTCCTCATACGTCTCCTCATCAACCTCTTCTCCAACAGGAGTATTATCCCAATCCGTGATTAACTGACTCTCGTTATAAAAGAACCTTGAATTTGCCTCTATTCTGGCAACAACTTCTTTGCTGTGCTGAAGATCAATCTGATAAGATATGGGTGCCGATTCCCCGTCTTCGGAAAGCGGAAATCCGGTCCCATTCACTAAAGATGCGCCGAGATAGGTTATTTTATGCCCTTCTGCCTTTATATAATATTGTCTGAAATATCCGTGGTTACCGAACTCAAGCCTTATAACACCTTCTTTTTCCCGATATCGGAAGGCTCCCATCGAACCCGGAAACAGCATCATTTCATAAGGCGTCCCGTCTTCCTCGGTACTGTAAATCTTACAAAGTGCATAGTGCCAGTCCCCTTCAATGGCAACAAGCTCCGGAACGTCATCACTGTCGAGATAAATCAGGGCGCACTGAATCCTTTCAGGATCATCAAAAGCAAACTCTTCAACAAAAGAATCTGAATCCAGTATATCCCGGTACTGCTTAATTCTTTCATTATTTAAGGACATCATCTCCAATATCGGAATGAAATCTTCCCTTTTAAGTCCTTCCACCGACTGATAAATATCCGGGTTCTGCGGTGTATCATTCACATTCCGGTTTCGCGAAGGATTCTCCGATGAATCTTCCAATAAGGAAATATCCGAAGCATCCTCCGAAGAAGGAATTGCGTCAAAAGAAGTATCCTCAATAGTATCTTCCTGACCAGCCAAACCTTCCGAATCGGTAAGATTGAAATTTGTAACTGCGGAAGACGCCTCATTTGCGGCATTTTTTCCGCAACCGGTCAGAAAGGCCGTTAATATTGCCGTACCCAAAACTACTTTTATTATTTTTCCGGTATTCACTATATGATCTCTCCCTTCAAGTTATATTCCTGCATTTTACTATTGAATCAGCTCAATTGCAAATCATTATGCGGTTTTCCCAAAAAGAATGTCGATAAACTCAGGATCATAACCATAATTTTCTAATTTCCACA